>JBEELY010000200.1:0-2683 GCA_041167925.1 Pseudomonadota bacterium
GCGGTCCGGTCCACCGCAGCAACCCCATCTTTCCTTGGGATCTGCCCCGACTGAGGGCCTTCGTCGAGATGTGTCTGCCGCAAATACCCATGGAGATCACGAACTCGGTGATTGCCCAGGCGGCCTATGACCGTTATGCCAGCGGCCAGAGCCCTATCGACAAGCATCATCTATTCGTCTTCGTCGGCCACGGCGTTGCCGCAGCGATTGTCTCCGCCACAGGGGCATTGGACACCTTTGCGCCGGTCGAGATGGGGCACACCCTGGTTCAGCGCGGCGGCGCCCGGTGCCGTTGCGGGCACGATGGCTGCCTTGAGGCTTACACCTCTTTGCAAGCCATCGCCCCCATCGTCGGGAAGGACGAGGATCGAATGCTGTCTCAAGGCGATGCTTGGCTCGAGGGCGCGGATTTGACGCCTCGCGCCCTGGCGCAGCTGCGTGACCGGCTGACGTTGTTGGGCATCGGGATTGGCAACGCACTGAATCTGCATGGTTTGCGCGATGTCGTCGTCTCGGGCTGGCCCTCGCTACTGGGTGACTATGAACGAGGTGCGGTAGCACACGGTATCGACGAAAGCCTGCTCGGCGGTCTTCTGGACGATGTCACCCTGAGTTTCCGCAAGCCAGGTACGGGGACGGATCCGGGGGCCTCGGTCGCCTTCGCCTCCTGGGCCTTTGCCAGGCGCGGTGGCGTCGATAACTTTGATGCGGCCCGAATCGCGGCCTGAAAACTCATGAACTCCTCATTACCCGCTCGCATTGGCGTCCTCTTCATCGCTTCGCCGCTTTTTCCGGCCGCCGCGGCACAGGCCAGCATGGCCAGTGCAACGAACTACCTCTTGAACATCGGCGACCGATCTCATTTTTCGGTGTGTCAGGTGCTGGCCAACGACCGGGCGTCGATCGCGCGCGCGCTGCAGTCTCTGGAATTGGCGGCTCTGGACGGCCTGATCGTCCAGCTGACCACCTTCGCCGGGGCTGAGCTGCTGCACGAGCTGCTGGGCGCTCTGGGTACGAAGGACCTGCCTCTGGCGCTGTGGGCGACTGAGGAGCGCGATGAGATCGTGACCAACTCCCTGTGCGGCGCGCAGCTGTGGATGTCGACGCTTCGGCGGCTGGGCCGGCGAGCCGTCTTCATGATGGGCAACGTAGAAGACTCGCACCTGGGTGAGCAGGTCCGGACCTTCACCGCGGCGGCTCGAGCCCGCTCGGCCCTGGCGGGCGCTCGCATCGGCCTTGTGGGTGCGCACGCAGACTGGTTCACCAACCTGGCGGTGGATCCAGTCGTGCTGCATCGCCGGCTCGGCATCACCATTGCGCATACCTCACTGCCCCGCTTCATCGACGCCTGCATGCGTGCGCCGGACCCGACAGAAGACGATGTCAAGCGCTGGGCCGAGGTCAGCTTCGAAGGGGGTGATGACTCGGCCAAGCGACGCATCATGGCGGCGACCTATGTCCGGCTACGAGCCGGCCTGGACAGCCTGGATGTTGACGCGATCGCACTTCGGGACTGGCCAGAAATCCTCTACGGCGAGGCCTTCAAGGGAACCTGGTCCGCGCTGGGCGAGCTCTCCGAGCGCTCGGTGCCGTTCGCCCCCGAGGGTGATGTGATGGGCGCAGTGACCGCCTTGGTGGTACGCGCCTTCGACCCGGCCGCACTGCCCTTTCTCACCGACATATCGGGCGTGGACCGTGATGAGAACCACTTGGTCACCTGGCACTACGGGGTCAGCCCCCGCCTGGCCTTTGGCCCCCGGAGCATTGACAACATCCTCAAGCAGGAGACGTTCGCACCCAAGCCGGGCCGCTGACTCTGATGCGCCTATCGCTGGAGCCTGATGGCCGTCTGCGGGTCTTTGTGACAGAGGGTCAGATCGGCAGCCGGCCTGCCGCTGCCAACCGGACGGCGGCCCTGTTCGTCCCCCAGCAAACGCCGGCTGACCTGCTGATCCGGCGCTTCGTTGAAGAAGGCTTCGAGCACCATGTCACGGCGGTGCATGGCCACTGGGCGCAGGCGGCTGGGCAACTGGCCTTTATGCTCGGCGCGGAGCTGGTGCGTGTCTGAGACCTACGCACTCCTGGGCGCTGGCTGGCGCGAGTCCGGCGGGCGTTGGCATGCGCTGCCGCCAGACGCCGCGCGGATCGAGCGAAGGGGCCCGACAACCCACTGCATCGTCTTCGAAAGGCCGCAGGCCAAAGCCGTCGAGCTTTGTCTGGCGGCCCCGGAGGAGGCGCTTTTCCTGGGCGGGGGTGAGCGCTTCGAGCGACTGGACCTGCGGGGTTCGGTGGTGCGCCACTACCTGGAGAACGCGGGGCAAGGCAGCGGTACTTACCTGCCAGTGCCCTGGATCGCGAGCACCGCTGGTTTCTCGATGGGTCTGGCCGGTCACGACGCTGCCAGCTTTCACCTGGCGACACCCTGGGAGCCCGACGTTCTGCGCATTCAGATCGAGTCCAGCCGCATCGAGCTGCACTTGGACTTGGGCACGCTGGCCGAGCAGCACCGGGCCTGGATCGCTCGCGTCGGCCCGCCCGAGAAGCCCGACGACGCCTTTTTCGGACTCTGGAAAGCGGGTGACTGGCGGACCGAGGACGCATTGACTGTCGCCGCCGATCGGGAGGGCTTTCGTGCGATGGGCTTGCCTCTGGACGTGAAGCTCATCGACGCGTATTGGGAGGA
>JBEELY010000272.1:0-3735 GCA_041167925.1 Pseudomonadota bacterium
GGCTCGACCGGCATGTACGACAGCACACCATCGCCAAGTTCGGTCCGGTCCGCGAAACGGACAAGAGCCTTGTGTTCGAAGTCGCCTTCGATTCGGTGCATGCCAGCAAGCGTCACAAATCAGGTGTCGCCATGCGGTTTCCTCGCATCAACCGCATTCGGGATGACAAGCCGGCCCATGAAGCTGATCGGCTGGAGGCACTGCGCGCTCTGGTAACTTGATCCCGGTCAAGGCGGATAGACGGATGGGCTGGCAATGTCTGATTTGCCGCTATGCCCCTTTGGAGTGCCTGTCCCTTGGCTACCACGACCGCCCCCGCCAGTTCCGCACCCGTCAGTCCCTATACCCGCATTGGCGGACTTTATGTGCTCCGCCAGATCACAAACCGCTTCTATGATCTGATGGAAACCGACCCGGCCTATGCGGTGCTGAGAGCCATGCATGCACCAGACCTTGCGCCCATGCGCGAGTCTCTTGCGCAGTTCCTGGCCGACTGGAGCGGAGGACCACGCGACTGGTGGGAAGCCAATCCGGGCAAATGCATGGCCAGTCTGCACGGGCCGTTTGCCATTGGCCGCGAAACCTCGGCCCAGTGGGCAGAGGCAATGCGCCGGGCGATTGCGGATGTTGCACCGGCAGACCGGGAAATCGCCGATGCCTTGGCGGACGTGTTGCAACGCATGGCTTTGGGCATGGCAAGGGGTTGATTTGCTCTTCCGGACCAAGGGTCTAAACCCTTGACGATGATCCGGTTTGATCGCCCCCGCCGTTACCTCGCATTTGCCCTTGCAGGGCTGGCGGGTTTGATCGACGCGGTCGGATTTCTCTCGGCCGGCGGCTACTTTGTCTCCTTTATGTCCGGAAACTCCACCCGGCTTGGGGTGGCGCTTGGCATTCACCCAGCCGAAGGGTTTGTCCCCGCTGGCTTGATCCTTGGCTTTCTTGCAGGGGTGATCGGCGGTGCGCTGGTTGCCCTGCGTGCAGGCAGGCACCGCAAGCCTGCGGTGCTTGCGCTTGTCTCGGCACTCCTCCTCGCCAGTGCATCGGCGCGTGCACTGGCGGCTGAGCACGCCATGGTCCTCGCACTCGTGGTCGCGATGGGCGCACTGAACAACACCTTTCAGCGCGGCGGCGAAGTGTCGGTTGGCCTGACCTACATGACAGGCGCCCTCGTCCGTCTCGGCCAAGGATGCGCACTATGGCTGGTTGGCAGGGCAGAGCCGGGCTGGGGAGTGTGGGGAACCTTGTGGGCCGGGTTGCTGTGCGGCGCCGTTCTTGGTGCCTTCCTTCAGCATCAGCTTCCGAACGGTTGCCTTTGGATCGCAACGATTTGCGCGGCTGCCATGGCCCTCATTGCCTTCAAGCTTCCGGCGGAAGCCTGAAAAGCTTCTCACGCGAAGTTGCGCCGCGCAACAAGGTGATCTGGGAGGGCGGAACACCTAGCGCCTGCCCCAGCATATCGACCACCGCAGCGGTTGCCTTGCCGCTTTCCGGCTTGGACCGGACCTTCACCAGAACGCGTCCGGTGGAAAGGTCGATCCCTTCGGTGCGCGCGCCGGGTGTAACCCGCACCATCAAGCCCCCATCTGCATCAGCCAACCTGCGCAGATCCGTGGCCGATGGAAGATCCGATTTAGGGCGCGCCATCGGCCGCAAGCGCCTCACGATGAACGCGTGCATTGGCAACATAGTGGGCGACACCTAGTTGCATCTCGGCAAGCGCAGCCTCGGTCAGATCGCGCATATAGGCCGCAGGGCGCCCGCCCCAGAGCTGTCGCGAAGCGATCCGCTTGCCGGGGGTGAGCAATGCGCCTGCAGCCAGCATGCCATCACCCTCGATGACCGCGCCGTTCATTACAATCGCGCCAAGACCGACAAAGGCACGGTCCTCAAGCCTGCATCCATGCAGCATGACCATATGACCGACGAGGACATCTTCGCCGATCAGGGTGGGAAAGCCCTGCGGATGACGCGGATCGGGGCTGTCGCAATGGATCACCGTGCCATCCTGTATATTGCTGCGAGCACCGATCACGATACGGTTCACATCACCGCGGATCACGCAGTTATACCAGACCGAGGCCTCAGGCCCGATCTCGACATCGCCGATGATGCGGCAGCCCGGCGCGATGAAGGCACTGGGGTGGATACGCGGTGCTTTGCCATGAACAGCAGCAATCGTAACATCGGGATGCACGTCGTTTTCCCCTTAGAGACCGAAGACCTAAGACCGAGGCCGCTGGATACGGTAAAGAATGTGCGGACGGAGCGGGTCACCCTCGACAAGCTCAGGATGGTCGAAATCCTCATCCGGAAAACGGACCATGCCGAGGCGCTCCATGAGCCCCCAACTGCGCGTATTGGCAAGGTTGGTGATAGCCATGATCGAGGGAACAGAAAGGTGCGCCCAGGCCCAGGCAAGCGAGGCCTGCGCCGCCTCGCGCGCCAGGCCCTGCCCCCAGGCATGATGCGCCAGCCGCCAACCGATTTCATGCTCGAAGATAGGTGAGCGGGGCGGAAGGATTCCGCAGAACCCGATGAAATCACCCTCAACCTTGCGCTCAAGCGCCCAGAAGACGTGTCCATGCTCACGCTCGATCGCCATCATGCGGTCAACCGCAGCCTCGCTCTCCTCGCGAGTGAGCGGCGGGAGATAGGCCATCACCCTCGGATCGCAGGCCATGGCCCAAAAAGGCTCACGGTCAGCATCATGCCAAGGGCGCAGCAACAGCCGCTCTGTCTCGATCATGCGACGTTCACGCACCCATCAGGCGTGCAGCGTGAAGCGCATGGTAGGTCAGGACGCCCGAACAGCCCGCACGCTTGAAGGCCAGCAAGGTTTCAAGCACCAGCGCATCGCGGTCGCCCGCGCCAGCGGCAACGGCAGCCTCGATCATGGCGTATTCACCGCTGACCTGATACGCGAAGACCGGCACTTGGAACGCCTGCTTCACGCGCAGCGCGATATCCAGGTAGGGCAGGCCCGGCTTGACCATGACGCTGTCAGCACCTTCGGCAATATCAAGTTCTACCTCGCGCAAGGCCTCTTCGGCGTTGCCGGGATCCATCTGATAGGTTTTCTTGTTGCCCTTGAGCAGACCCCGGGAACCTACGGCATCGCGAAACGGGCCATAGAACGCAGAGGCATACTTGGCAGCATAGGCCATGATCTGAACATTGATGTGCCCCGCTTCTTCCAACACCTGACGAATCGCGCCAATGCGGCCATCCATCATGTCGGAAGGGGCAATGATGTCTGCCCCGGCAGCCGCCTGGTTCAAACTTTGCCCAACCAGCATATCGACCGTAGCGTCGTTGAGGACATAGCCCGCCTCGTCGATCAGACCATCCTGTCCGTGGCTGGTATAGGGATCCAGCGCCACATCAGTCAGCACACCAAGCGATTCCCCGCAGGCATCCTTGATTGCCTTGATGGCCCGGCACATCAGATTGTCGGGATTGAGAGCCTCAGCGCCGTCCTCACTACGCCGATCCGGCTGAGTGTTGGGAAACAGGGCAATGCATGGAATGCCCGCTGCAGCCGCTTCCTGGGCACGCTGCGCTAAGAGATCGACCGACCAGCGCGAAACGCCCGGCAAGGAAGCGATCGGATCCTCCACGCCGTGTCCCTCGGTCACGAAAAGCGGCCAGATTAGATCGGCAGGGGTGACCAGCACTTCCCGGTGGAGGGCGCGGCTCCACGCGGTGGTGCGTGTGCGGCGTAGGCGAATGTGG
>JBEELY010000282.1:0-2864 GCA_041167925.1 Pseudomonadota bacterium
ACTTCTTCAAGCTTGGCATCGGGGCCGGCAATGATGTGTGCCGGATCGCTGGGCACCACTTGCAACAGACAAAAGCACAGAAACAGCACCCCTGCGAGTGCCGGGATGGACACCAGCAGCCGTCGGACGATGACCGGCCCCATCAGTACGTCTCCCCGTCGTAATGTCGTTGTGTTCTACAGCCTGAATGCAGACTGACACTGCCGATGGGGCAGCGTCAAGCCGCAGCGCAACATGCGCGCCACCGAGACGCCAAGCAGCGGCCTCGCATCGATCGCGCTTCTGTCGAGCTTCTGTCACCTATCCGCCGGCCTGGAACACTCGGCTCAGCCGGGCGGACTCTCGGCATTGCGACCTAGGCCTGCAAATTGCGCCGGAACAGATCAAAGAGCCGCACCCAGTGCCGCTCGGCGCTGGGCTTGTCGTAGATGCCGGCTCGCAGCGGAAAGGCAAAGCCGTGCTGCGCGCCCGGATACCACTCCAGCCGGTAATTCACCTTCGCGGCATCAAGCGCCGATTGCAAGGTGGCCACCGTCTCAGGCGGCGCCCAGCGGTCGATCTCAGCGCAGGCAAAGTAGGCCTCGCACTTCACGCGATCCAGCACTCGATGGGGCGAATCGGGCTGATCGGTGACCATGTTGGCGCCATAGATCGAGGCAATGCAGCGCAGCCGGGGCTCGTGCGCGGCTGCGGTCACGACGAAGGGTCCGCTCATGCAATAGCCCACCGCACCGACACGGTCCTTGCGGGCTGCAGGCTGGCTGTCGACATAGGCCATCAGCGCATCCGTGTCGGAGGCGATCATGGCATTGGACAGACTGGCCATGTGCTCGAACATGACCTTCATGCTGGCTTCGTCGCGCGCGGCCAACTCGTATTGGCGCACCCGACGGTAGTAGAGATTGGGCAGCACCACAAAGTAGCCCACCGAAGCGATGCGCCGGGCCATGTCATGCAGCTCCTCGCGCTTGCCGGGCGCATCCATGTAGAACAGCACCACCGGATGCGGGCCGCCCTCGTCGGGATGAACCACGAAGGTGGGCATCTGCCCGTCACGGGTGGGCAGGTCGATGTGATGTTCAATCATGAAGCGTCTCCGGATTATGATGGGGGGCAACCTTGCGGCAACATGATTCAACCATACTGAACGCCACAATAAGCACGACGCTCAGCACCATGCTGAGCTTCACCCAGAGCGCGGGCGTCGATCTCGCGCCAGACCCACCCTGGAGACCAGCATGACCACCGAATTCTGTAAGCTCGAAAAAAAGGACCACATCCTCACTGTGCGCCTGAACCGCCCGGATCGGCTTAACGCCATGCATCCGCCTGGCAATCTCGAGCTCGCCCGCGTCTTTGACGAGTTCGCCGCCGACGATGACCTCTGGGTGGCCATCATCACCGGCGAGGGCCGTGGCTTTTGCGCCGGCAACGATCTGCGCTACCAGGCCGAGGGCGGTGCGCGCCCGCCCATGCCCAAGGGCTTCAATGGCCTGACCTCTCGCTTTGACCTGACCAAACCGGTGCTGGCGGCCGTCAATGGCGTGGCGATGGGCGGCGGCTTTGAAACCGCACTGGCCTGTGACCTGATCATCGCGTCCGAGCAAGCGACCTTCGCCCTGCCCGAGCCCAAGGTGGGTCTCGCTGCACTGGCAGGCGGCCTCAATCGCCTGCCGCGCCAGATCGGTGCCAAGCGCGCCCTGGGCATGATTCTGACCGGCCGCCATGTGAGCGCCAAAGAAGGCTTCGAACTGGGCTTCGTGAATGAAGTGACGGCGCACGACAAGCTCATGGAGCGCACCCTGGCCTGGGCGCATCAGATTCTCGAGTGCTCCCCGCTGTCGATCCGGGCCAGCAAAGATGTGGTGTACCGCAGTCTGAGCATGGGTTCGCTTCAGGAGTCCATGGAAGCCACCTACGACTCGGTACTCAAGCTACGCTCAAGCGAAGACTTCATCGAAGGGCCCAAGGCCTTTGCTGAGAAGCGCAAGCCCAACTGGAAAGGACGTTAAGCAGCGCCATGACCGCCAATACCTCTTCACCCCATCCCGTGATCACCGAGATCGAACGCATGTTTGAGGCCAAGGGCACGATGGCCTACGGTGAAGAGGTCAACCAGATCCAGCATGCGCTGCAATGCGGCGCGCTGGCGCATGCCGAAGGCGCCTCCACTGAACTGGTGCTAGCCGCCGTGCTGCATGACGTGGGTCACATGCTGCATCGGGATGCCGCGGGCGCGGTGGAGTCGGGTACTGATGATCACCATGAGGCCATCGGCGCCAAGTTCTTGATTCGCGGTTTCGGGCCTGCCGTGGCCGAGCCCGTACGTCTGCATGTGCAGGCCAAACGCTATCTGTGTGCCACCGAAGCCGGCTACTGGGAGAGCCTCTCGCCCTTGTCCAAGCGCACGCTGGAGTTGCAGTCCGGGCCCATGAGCGACGAGGAGATTCGCGCCTTCGAGGCCCTCCCTTATGCCGCCGATGCGGTAAGGCTGCGTCGATGGGACGATTTCGGCAAGAAAGCAGATGCTCACACGCCGCCCCTGTCTTTCTTTCTCGATCTGGCACGCAGATCTGCGCGTGCAGCGTGATCGGTTTTCAGCACCTTCTCGAGACTGACCCGCCGTCGGATCCGCACGATGAACGCCAATCCCTTTGATCAGGCCGGCCAGTTTTTCAAGGGCAACCTGCATACCCACAGCAATACCTCCGATGGCGCACTACCCGCCGAGGAGGTCTGCAGACGCTATCGCGAACGGGGCTACGACTTTCTGTGCCTGTCGGACCATTTTTTGCCGGTCTATGGCCATCCGGTATCGGACACCCGAGGCTTCAGGACCGATACCTTCACCACCCTGCTCGGCG
>JBEELY010000430.1:0-7704 GCA_041167925.1 Pseudomonadota bacterium
GGCGACAGGGTTCAGGCCCTGGTTGCAATTGAGCGCTTCATCCGGCTCAATCCCAGCAGTGATCTGCTCGATTACGCGTGGTATCTGAAGGGCCTGATCAACTTCAATGAGGATCAGGGCATTCTGGCCAAACTTGGCGGACAGGACCTCTCCGAGCGTGATCCGAGGGCTGCGCGCGAGTCCTTCGAGGCCTTCAGGATCGTGGTCACCCGTTACCCGGACAGCCGATATGCGGACGATGCCCGCGCAAGAATGACCTATCTGGTCAACGCGCTCGCGGGCAGTGAAGTACATGTGGCGCGCCATTACTTCACACGTGGAGCCTATCTTGCTGCGGTCAACCGCGCTCAGGCCGTGGTCGCCCAGTACCAGACCAGCCCGGCTGCTGAAGAGGCTTTGGCGATTCTGGTCAGAAGTTACGAAAAACTTGGTATGGAGACCCAGCGTCAGGATGCCGAGCGCATCCTGAAGGCGAACTTTCCGAAGAGCACCCTGCTCTCCCGTCCGATTGGCGCACAGCAGAGAGCCTGGTGGGCGATCTGGAACTGAACTTCAGTCTGGTCAGACGGGCAGGAATTGCATGGCCTGCTCCAGGCTCTTGACCTGACAGAACGGGGGCAGACTCGCCAGCAGCTGACGGCCGTATCCGCGTGTTCTGACCCTGGCATCGGCAATGACCAGAACCCCGCGGTCGGTCTCGGAACGAATCAGTCGACCCGCGCCCTGCTTGAGCATGAGTGCGGCCTGCGGCAACTGGTCATGGCGGAACGGATCTCGCCCGGCCTGTCGCAGTGCCAGGGCACGCGCCTGAATCACAGGGTCGTCGGGCGGTGCGAAGGGCAGTTTGTCAATGACGACCACGGAAAGTGCATCGCCTGAGACATCGACCCCTTCCCAGAAGGTGGCGCTGCCCACCAGGACAGAAGGCTTTTGCGACGCGCGAAAGCGCTCGAGCAATTCGGCCCGGGGCGATTCACCCTGCACCAGCCACTGCATGTCCATGGTGTCCAGCGCTCGCAGGGCTTGTGCGGTCTCGCGCAAACCTCGAAGACTGGTGCACAGTACGAAAGCTCGCCCACGGTTGGCCGCCAGAAGCGGCCAGATCGCGTGCGCCATCCGCGCGGCAAATCCCGGCGCACCAGGCTCACCGAGATCGGAAGGAATCCAGAGGGCAGCCTGCCGCTGAAAGTCGAAGGGACTCTCCCATCGCTCGCACCGGACACCTTCCAAACCAAGCGCACGCGTGTAGTGGGAAAAGTCTTCTGCCAGCGTCAGCGTGGCCGACAGAAACACCCAGGACTGGCTGAGCGCCTCGCGGTGGCGCCGGAAGGGTTCGGCCACCGAGAGTGGCGTCAGCCGCAAGACCGCGGTCTGCGCAGAGACCTCTGCCCAGACAACTGCCTTCTCGTCAGCCGCGCCTTCTAGCGCGCCCATCCAGGCCTGCAGTGTTGCAAGCAGATCGCTTGAACGAAGGCCGCAACGATCGAGCTCGGGGCCACGCCCGGCATTGGCCGCAGTGATGGCACAGACCGAAACCAGTTCGGTAGCGAGGTCCTCGAGCGCATCGGGCAAGGACTCGAGCGCTCTGAGCTCATCGCTCGCATAGCGGCGGTTGGCGCGCCCCTCGGCACGCATCGGGCGGGTTCGATCGTGGGCTCGTTTGCCAGTATCGCCAGCCATAAAGGGCCATGTTGGGCTGTTGTCGAGCACCAGCCGCAGGGCACGCACGGCATGCTCGAGCCGACCGGACAGGTTGCGCCAGTCAGCACCATCAGGCGCCTGCACCAGTCCTGCCTTGACCAGATCGCGCGCGAAATCGATCAGCTGGCGCGTGGAGACCGAGTCGCCGAAAAACTCGGTTGCAGCCTCGGGCAACTGATGTGCTTCATCGAAGATCACCGCATCCACGCTGGGCAAAAGCTCGGCCAGGGATTCATCGCGTAGCGAAAGATCGGCCAGGAACAGGTGATGGTTGACCACCACGACATCGGCGGCCTGTGCCTCACGTCGCGCCTTCATCAGAAAACATCGACGAATCTCGGGGCATTCTTGTCCGAGACAGTTGTCTCGCGTTGAAGTCGCCCAGATCCACGCGGGATCGTCTTCGGCCACGCCGCTGCAATGCGCCCGATCACCGGTTGTGCTGCCCTGGGCAAAGACTGCAATGCGTCGAAGCTGAGGGCCAATGGCAGGATCAGGAAAGCGCCCCTCTTGCAGATGTCGCGCCAGGTGGTAGGGGCAGACATAATTGGCGCGACCCTTGAGAAGAGCGCTGTGCAGGTCGATGCCGAGCGCGGCACGCACCGCGGGGAGATCGCGCTCATGCAGCTGGTCTTGCAAGGGGCGAGTGCCTGTAGAAATAAGTGCACGCGCGCCGGAGAGCAACAGGGGCACCAGGTAGGCAAACGTCTTGCCGGTTCCTGTACCGGCCTCGGCCACCAGGGTCTCGCGATGGGCCAGGGCGTTGGCGATACTGGTCGCCAGGGCCTGCTGGCTGGCCCTAGGACGAAATCCCTGCAGATGCAGATGAAGAGGTCCGTTTACATCAAGCGCCTCATGCGCCTGCTGCTGCAACATGGACGGATCCGGCAAAGGACCGGCAGATCGTGACACGCCAGGCTCTTCAGGCGGGAACGTCGGGCTCGAGCTGCATGCGCAGGGCCACGATGGTGTCCTTGAGCGCGAGCTTGCGTTTTTTAAGGCGCTGAAGCATCAGCTGATCTGCGATCCGAGCCTGAAGCAGACTCTGCAGATGACGATCGAGCTCGCGATGCTCTGACTCAAGCTCGGAGATGCGCTGCAACAAGGCTGGATCAACACTCATGACGAAATGATACGGGCCTGCGCTTCGGTCGCACAGGTGTGCTCACCAAAAGGTCTAGATCCAAGGTGCCTTCATTGTCGGGGCGGCGCCGCAGAACCTGCTTTTTGCCGTTGTTCGAAAGCCCGCTCACGCTCCAGCTGACGCTCACGCTGGGCCTGCTCGCGACGAAGCAGTTCGGGCGCTTGGGCCTGTCGCTCCGCCTCGGCTTCTTGCGCCTCGCGCTGTCGCTGCGCATAGCGCTCGCGGTTGCTGGCTTCGCTCGCCAGTTGCGCATCTTCCTGGGTCCGCCGCGCCTCGATGCCCTGCGCTTCACGCTCACTTCGTTCGATCGCAGAGAGATCGCGAAGGCGTTGATTGGCTTTCACCTCGATCCCATTCAGTCGGGCGTCGAGTTGGCGCTCCCTGGCGGCAACACCTTCGAGACAGCCAGAAACCAGAACCCCCTGGTAACACGCGATCTGCTCTCGCACGAGATCGGCACCGTATGCCTGCCTTGCCTCACGGACGGAGCGCAGCACGGCACGGGCTTGCGCGGCAGTGCCTTCAGCCTGCTGCTCCAGCGCAACCAGCACCCGCCCTGGATCGAATCCCCTTGCATCGGTATCCCATCGCAGGCTGCCGCAGCCGACCATCAGGGCAGAAAGCACGGCCAGGGCGCAGGCGCAGCGGGGCAATGCCATTCAGGTGACTCCGTCGGCCACACCCCGGCGCGGCGCAAGCAGATAGTCGCGCGACTGCATCTCGACCAGTCGACTCACCGTTCGGGTGAATTCATGCGCGAAAGCGCCCTGAGTGTAGAGCTGCTCCGCCGGGCACTCGGCGCACACCAGCAGCTTCACCTTCTGGTCGTAAAGCACATCGACCAGCCAGGTAAAGCGCCGGGCCTCAGAGGACATCGCGGCGCTCATGCGGGGCACGCCAGTCAGAAACACGGTGTGAAAGCGGCTGGCTATCTCGAGATAGTCAATCTGGGAACGCGGGGTGCCGCATAGGGTGTCAAAGCCGAACCAGACCACCTCGCCGGCGCAGCGCAGCGCAGGAACCTGCCGATTCTCGATCTCCAGGACCTCAGGCTGCCCGGCAGAACCAGCTACCCGAGCAAAGGCGTGCCCTAGCGCCTCAAGCATGCCCGCATCGCAAGGCGAACGCCACGCATAGGCCTGCTCCGCTTCGAGGCGCCGGTAATCGATTCCGGCATCGACACCCAACACATCCAGACGGGCCTTGAGCAGTGCAATCGCCGGAAGCAGTGCCTCGCGATGCAAACCATCCGGATACAAATCATCCGGCCGGTAGTTGGAGGTCATCACGAAGGTCACACCGCTGCGAAACAGACCATTGAGCAGACGCTCAAGAATCATCGCGTCGGCCACGTCGGAGACATGGAACTCGTCAAAGCAGATCAGCCGGTAGCGCGCAGCGATACGACGGGCCACCTCATCCAGCGGATCCTGCACCTGCCGCAACTCGCGCAACTCCCGATGCACCCCGCGCATGAACTCATGAAAATGCAGACGGGTCTTGCGCACCATCGGGACCGTGTCGAAGAACACGTCCATCAGGAAGCTCTTGCCACGGCCGACGCCGCCCCACAGCCAGACGCCACGAGGAGGATCAGAACGGTCGAGCCACTTTTTGAGGCGGTTGCTGCGGCGGGCCTTGAAGGCCACGGTCTCATCCACCATCTGCTGCAGCCGCGACACTGCTGCGAGCTGGGCTGAATCGGCCTGATAGCCACGGGCCTGCAGCTGCCCGTGGTAGGCCTCGATCATCGAAGGCGCGCTCACATGTTGAGCGCGCGCTTGTCCACGGCAAGCGCCGCTTCGCGCATCACTTCGGAAAGCGAGGGATGGGGATGGCAGATGCGGGCGATGTCTTCACTGGCCGCCTTGAACTCCATGGCCACGACCGCCTCGGCGATCAGGTCGCTGGCATTGTGGCCAATGATGTGCACACCCAGGATTTCGTCGGTGGCCGCATCGGCAAGCACCTTGACGAAACCATCCGCGGCCTGCATGCCCAGCGCACGGCCATTGGCCATGAAGGGAAACTGACCGCTCTTGTACTCCCTGCCTGCCGCCTTGAGGGCCTGTTCGGTCTGCCCGACCCAGGCGATTTCAGGTGCGGTGTAGATCACCCAGGGAATGGTGTTGTAGTCAATGTGGGGCTTTTGCCCCGCGATCAACTCGGCCACCATCACGCCCTCTTCCTCACCTTTGTGGGCAAGCATGGGCCCTCTGACAACATCGCCAACCGCATAAATGCCGGCTGTAGCTGTGGCGCAGTGGCCGTCCACGGGCACGAATCCGCGCTCGTCGGTGCTCAGCCCGACCGCCTCAAGACCCAGCCCTTCGGTATTGGGCATCCGTCCGACCGAGACGATCAGGCGGTCTACGTCCAGCACCTGCGCCTTGCCTGAGGCATCGGTCCAGTCCACCCTGACTGCATTCGCCGACGTGCTGACCTCATCGATCTTCACACCCAGCTGAATCTCCAGGCCCTGCTTGCGAAAGATCTTGGCAGCCTCTTTGGACAGACCTTCGTCGCAGGCGCCCAAAAACCCAGGCAGGGCCTCGAGCACCGTGACCTTGGCTCCCAGCCGCCGCCAGACCGAACCAAGCTCAAGTCCGATAACCCCCGCGCCGATGACGCCAAGACGCTCGGGCACCGCATCCAGCGCCAGCGCGCCTTCGTTGTCACAGATCAGACGGTTGTCGACAGCAATACCCGGCAGATGCCGTGCGCGTGACCCGGTGGCGATGATCACCCGGGAGGCCACCACCTCCTGCGTGGTGTCGCCGCTCTGAACCGACAGCTCCCAAGCCTGTGCCGAGCCACCCGTGAAGCGGGCATGGCCCTTGAGCCACTCGACCTTGTTCTTCTTGAACAGGAACTCAATGCCCTTGGTCATGCGGCTGACAATGCCGTTCTTGCGCGCCTGCATCTTGGCGACGTCGACGGCCACGCCAGAGACTGCGATACCGTGCTCGCCCAGATGGTGCTGCGCCTCCTCGAACTTCTCGCTCGACGCGAGCAAGGCCTTCGATGGAATGCAGCCCACGTTCAGACAGGTGCCGCCCAGCGCGGGCCGGCCCTCGGGGTCGAGCCATTTCTCGGCACAGGCCACCTTGAGCCCGAGCTGAGCCGCACGGATGGCTGCGATGTAACCGGCCGGGCCCGCTCCGATGACGAGCACGTCGTACTGAGTCCTGGACATGGTCGTTCCTTAGAGATCGAGGAGCAGACGCGCCGGGTCCTCAAGCGCGTCCTTGATGGCCACCAGGAACAGCACCGCTTCGCGACCATCAATAATCCGATGGTCGTAGGACAGCGCCAGATAGTTCATCGGGCGGATGACGATCTGACCGTTCTCTACCACTGGGCGATCCTTGGTGGCGTGTACGCCAAGAATGGCCGACTGAGGCGGGTTGATGATGGGCGTAGACAACATGGAACCGAAGGTCCCGCCATTGGAGATCGAGAAGGTGCCTCCCGTGAGGTCTTCGATGCCGATCTTGCCGTCTTGCGCCTTCTTGCCATACTCGGCAATTTGGTTCTCGATCTGCGCAAAGTTCATCTGATCCGCATTGCGCACCACTGGCACCACCAGACCACGGGGCGAACCCACAGCAACGCCAATGTCGAAGTAGCCGTGATACACGATGTCATTGCCATCGATCGAGGCATTGACCACCGGGAACTTCTTGAGCGCATGGACCGCCGCCTTCACGAAGAAACTCATGAAGCCCAGACGCGTGCCATGTTCCTTTTCGAAACGGTCCTGGTACTTCTTGCGAAGATCCATGACCGGCTGCATGTTCACTTCATTGAACGTGGTCAGGATGGCGTTGGTGGCCTGCGATTGCAGCAGACGCTCGGCCACACGCTGACGCAAGCGCGACATGGGCACACGTTGCTCGGGCCGGCCTTCGATCATGCGCGAGGGATCCAGCGGGGCGGGCACGGCAGGCAGGCTGGCCGTGGGCACGCCCGTGGGAATCGCTGTGGTCGGAGCCACAGCAGCGGGTGCAGCCGGACGCGCCGCAGCAGCAAGCGCATCGCCCTTGGTAATCCGTCCATCGCGACCCGAACCGCTGACGCTTGCGGGCGCAACGCCCGACTCGGCCAGAATCTTGGCGGCCGCGGGCATCGCCACGCCCGCCTTCGAGGCAGATGACGAAGCGCTCGCCGCAGATGCGGAAACCGCCGAAGCTGCCTGCGCTGGGTTGCTTGCAGACGCCACCGCAACGGGCACTGATGCAGCACCTGCTCGCGCTTCGGTATCGATGATCGCGATCACCTCACCGGCCACCACGGTTTCGCCATCGCCCTTCAATACCTGAGTGATGACACCTGCGTCGGGCGCAGGAAGCTCGAGAACGACCTTGTCGGTTTCGATGTCGATGAGGTTCTGATCACGCTCGATCGCGTCGCCGGGTTTCTTGTGCCACTGCAACAGTGTTGCCTCCGCAACCGACTCGGACAGTTGCGGAACCTTGACTTCAATGAGTGCCATGTCAGGATGCCTTGCGGGATTTCGTTTTTGGGGTATCGCCCAGAGCTGCGTTGAGCAGATCCTTCTGCTGGGCATAGTGCTTGTCGTAGTAGCCAACAGCCGGCGAGGCCGAGGCGGGCCTGCCGGCGTATGTCAGGCGCTGTCCTTCCTTGAGGGCATCCAGGATGTGATGCTGCACGAAGAACCAGGCACCCTGGTTTTGCGGCTCATCCTGACACCAGACCACCTGAGTGACTGCCGGGTACTTGCGCAGTTCGGCCTCGAGCGCCTTGTGCGGGAAGGGATAAAGCTGCTCGACACGCAGCAGGGCGACATCGGTTAGGCCCCGCTCACGGCGCGAGGCCAGCAGATCGAAGTAGACCTT
>JBEELY010000087.1:0-5723 GCA_041167925.1 Pseudomonadota bacterium
TGGCCCCAGGCCACGCCCGATCTGGCCCGTTACCTACCCTCGGCCGTGCTGGTCACGGGCTTTGACATCATCTTTTTCTGGGTGGTCCGGATGGTCATGATGACCACCCTGTTCACCGGCAAGGTGCCCTTTCGCGATGTCTACATCAATGCGATCGTGCGCGATGCCGAAGGCCAGAAGATGAGCAAGTCCAAGGGCAATACCATCGATCCGCTGGACCTCATCGATGGCATTTCGCTTGAAGACCTGCTGTCCAAATCCACCAGCGGCCTGCTGCGGGCCGACCACAAGGCCCGCATCGAGAAGCAGATTCGGCGCAACTATCCCGACGGCATCAATGCCTACGGAACCGATGCGGTGCGTTTCACCTTCGCGGCTCTGGCCACCTTCGCCCGCACGCTCAACTTTGATCTGAAACGCTGCGAGGGCTATCGCAACTTCTGCAACAAGCTCTGGAACGCCACGCGCTTTGTGCTGATGCAGACCGAGGGCAAGGACTGCGGCTTTGCGCCGCACACCGCCGACCAGTGCGTGCCAGGCGGCTATCTGCATTTCAATGCCGTTGATCGCTGGATCACGAGCCGGCTGCAGCGCACTGTGGCTGCGGTGGAGCAGGCCCTGCAGGAATACCGCTTTGACCATGCCGCGCGCGAGATTTACGAGTTCACCTGGAACGAGTACTGCGACTGGTATCTAGAGTTGGCCAAGGTCAATCTCGCCTCAAGTGACCCGGCCGTGCAGCGGGCCACCCGCCGCACCCTGCTGCGAGTGCTCGAGACCATCCTGCGTCTTGCCCACCCCATGATTCCCTTCATTACAGAAGAGCTCTGGCAGAAGGTTGCTCCGCTTGCGCAGCGCTATGGGGAGCGCGGTGTTCAGGTCTTGCAAGAGGACGCCCTTGCGCAGGCCCTGGACGAAGCCCGCCATTCGATTTCGATGCAGCGCTTTCCGGTGGCCGAGCCGGGCAAGCATGATGCCGACAGCGAAGCCATGGTGGCCGAACTCCAGGCCATGATCGAAGCCTGCCGGGCCTTGCGCGGCGAGATGAATCTGTCTCCTGCGCAGCGCATGCCCTTGCTGATGGCCGGCCCCCGTGACCGTGCGCAGCAACATGCCCCCTATCTGCAGGCACTGGCCAAGCTTTCTGCGGTCGAGGTGCTTGAGGCTCTGCCAGAGGGCGCGCTGGCGCCAGTGCAGATCGTGGGTGATTTCCGGCTGATGCTGAAGGTTGAGATCGACCTGGCTGCAGAGCGCGAGCGCCTCGACAAGGAGATCTCACGCCTGACAGGCGAGATCGCCAAGGCACAGGCCAAGCTCGGAAACGAAAGCTTTGTGGCCAGAGCCCCCGCTGCCGTGGTGGCCCAGGAGCGTGAGCGCCTGAATCAGTTCGAACAGACCGTGGAGCGCCTGAGGGAGCAGCGTAGCCGACTCGGCTGAGACCCGACTGCCTTGGGCTGGGGCTCGCCTTCCGTGGAACGACGCACGCCCGCCATCGGCTGAGGCCGCATGCGTGACTACTTGTAACGCCACGGACGCACTGTGACTTCTGTCACAAGGTGCCCAGATTGTCCCAATGACGTAACTCTTTTGAAAACTCCTCGCGGAAGCCTGACTGGCGACCCCTTTACCAAGGCAGGCCGTCATGGTCCGCCCACAAAACCCGGGAGAATCGCAAGCTGGACGCAGACCGACGGTCGACCTCTCCCGACAGACGCTCGCGGATGCGCCTGCACCCGCAGGTCTTCTGTTGTCCTATGCGCTCCACCCCACCCTCATCTCGGAGTTTCAATTGTCAAAATCCAGCTCTAAAAAATTCAAGAGCACGACCTATCGCAGTGACCTGATCACCCTGACCGATGGCGTGGTCGCAGAAGGCGATGCCGACGGCGTGTTCTCGGTCGCCAATCGCGGCGGCAACGACACCTTCCTGGGTGCCGCGAATCAGATCAACATTGCCTATGGCGAGACTGATGGCGCCATGAGCGGCGGCGCCCGTGGCGGCGACGACAAGTTCCTGGGCGGCGACGACGCACTTAACCTGTTCGTCGGCGATGCGGCCAGCCTGAGTGGCAAGGGCACCCGCGGCGGTAACGACACCTTCCATGGCGGCGACGCCAACGACGGTTACGGTCTTGCGCTGAACGTTGCCGTGGGCGATGCCACCGGCTACGGCGCATCGCTGAGCCCGGTTGAGCCTGAGCCGACGGTGCTTGAGCCATTTGTTCCGGAACTTTCTGCCGAGACCATCGGCTCGATCATCGACTTCGCTGCGAGCCTTTTCGACCCGGCGGGCGGCGTGCGCGACGGTGCGCGCGGCGGTGACGACAAGCTCTACGGTGGTGATGTCGGCGTTGACGGCTATGCCGCGCTGAATCTGCTGATCGGCGATGCCGACTTCATCGGTGCAACCGAGTCTGTTGGCCCGGCCAGCGTGAGCAGCGAGGACTGCGACAAGTCGGATGACGCACAAGGCGGCAACGACAAGCTCTACGGCGGCTCCGTGCTTGAAGACGGCTATGCCATCAACCTGATGGCGGGCGACGCCCTCGTGATCGATGCCGGCGGCCGTGGCGGCGATGACAAACTGGTCGGCGGTAACGGCAACCTGGACGGCTACGGCGGCGTAGCACCGACGGACGAGCCGGCTCCTGAGCCCACGGGCCCCTCCATCGCCATCAACCTGCTGCTGGGCGACGCCCTGCTGATGAACGGCGTTGCCGGCGACGACAAGGTCGAGGGCGGCAATGGTGCTTTCAACCTGCTGCTGGGTGACGGATACGCCGCCATTGGTCCTGATGCCACCGACGGCGATGATGTGCTCTACAGCGGCGAGAACAGCCTGTTCCTGATGCTCGGCGACACCCTGGATGGCTACGGCCTTGATTTGGGCAGTATGGATCTGGGTACCCTGGCGCAGGTTGCATCGGAGTCGCAACTGGACGGCGAGGGCGGCGAAGACCGCTTCGTCATCGAGTCCGAGTCCATCGGCGCCATTGTCGACTTCAGCCTGGCCGACGGCGACAAGATCGACCTCAGCCGTCTGCTCGACCATGACGACGATGAAGACGGTGACGACGACCATGACGACGACCATGACGACGATGATTGCGACGACGATCACGACGATGAGTCGGAAGAACTGTCCGCCGAGATGATCGCGCTGCTCGAGACCATCATCGTCAATGACGCTGAGGTTCCCGAGACCTTCGGCGGCCTGACCGGCACCATCATCGACTTCTCCCTGGCGGATGCCTCCTATGGCATGGGTTCGGGTGTTGTCGCAGTGGTCGGTGTGACCGCAGAAGAGCTCGAAGCCAACCTCTGGCAAGTGTTCATCGTCTGATCGATTGACACGCACTCCGGCCTGCGCAAGCAGGCCGGCCAGATGGACGGGTCGGCAGCTTGCCGGCCCGATTTGCATTTCTGGCGCCTCGGGTTTTGCGCAGGCGCTCCTTTCTGATTCATTCCAATGAACCTGATCGATCACCTCCTCTTTCGCGCCCGTCTATGCCCCGACGATACCGGCATGGTCTCTGGCGGCCGCATCCTGAGCTTTGGAGAACTGAACAACCGAGTTTTGGGCGCTGCCGCTCAACTCCGGCGTCAGGGCATCGAGCCTGGGCAGCAGGTGGCGATCTACGCCAATGATCCGGTGGTGCACTGGATCCTGATTCTGGCTGTGATGCATGAAGGCGCAGTCAGCTGCTCCGCCCATCCAAGCTTCGATCCCATGCCCTCGACCTACCGGGTCGATGCCTATCTCACCGAGCGCATCATTCCCTTCATGAATCGCTCGCCGGTCATCCTGACCGATGCAGCCTGGTTCGAGGCCGGTGCTCGCCCCGACACGCCCCAGGCGCCCCGTCCCTTTGCTTCTGCCGACGCCATCTTCCGCGTCATTTCCTCCTCCGGCACGACCGGGGAGCCCAAAGCCATTCCAATGAGCTCAAGGCAGTTGCTTGACCGTACCGCACACTCGATCGGCATGCCGCAGTTTGGACCGGCGTTGTGCATGATGACCCCGGGCACCGTCGGTGGATTTCAAACACCGCTGGCCTCGCTGATGCGCGGCATGACCCTGGTGTTTGCCTTTGCCCCGGCGGCCGTCGAACGGTCCGTCGAACTCACTGGAGTCACCAATCTGCTGGCCTCGCCTGCCCAACTGCAGGCCCTGGTCACGCACCTGGAGGGCCGCTCGACCTCGATGCGCAGCCTTCGTGCCCTGACCTTTGGCGGCGCGCCTTTGCCGGCCTCCCTGCTGACCCGACTTCGGCAGCGCATCTTTCCGGACATGCGTGGGGTGTATGGATCGACCGAGGCAGGTCTGGTGTCCGTAGCCTCCACTCGCATGCTCGAACGACTCCCTGGCTGTGCTGGCCTGGTGGTCCCGGGCGGCACGGTCGAGGTCGTTGATGAAGACGATCGCCCGATGCCCACCGGTGAGGATGGCATTGTGCGGGTCCGAACCCCGGGCATGTGCGATCACTACATTGGCGATCCTGAAGGGACAGCGCAGGCCTTCCACGATGGCTGGTTCCTGCCGGGCGATCGGGGTCGGTTCACCCCTGAGGGCATTCTTCTGATCACCGGACGTGTAACAGAGCTGGTCAATTTGGGCGGCTCCAAGATGAATCCGGTGCTGATCGACGACTTCCTCAACGCCCAGCCCGGAATCACCGACTCCGCTGCATTCGGTGTCGAGGTGGGCCCGGGTCAGCATCAGATGTGGGCTGCTATCGTCACCGATCGCGAGATCGACACAGCCCGACTCGTCGAGGCAGGACGCGAGCGCTTTGGGGCCAAGGCGCCTGCGCGTCTGGTGAGCGTTTCGGCCATCGCCCGCAATGCCATGGGCAAGATCCAGCGCGACGAGGTACGCACCGCCGTGCTCGCCATGCTCCAGGCGGGCACGCGGCACTGAGCCCTCAGCGTCTTTGCAGATAGAACGCCCAGGCGCTTCCTTGCTCTTGCAAGGCAAGGAGCGCGTTGCCCGTCTGTCGGGCAAAGGCCTCGAAATCGCGCCTTGAACCCGGATCTGTAGAAACGAGTTTGAGGACCTGACCGCTGCTCAGGGTTGAGAGCGCCTTCTTGGCCTTGAGAATGGGCAATGGGCAATTGAGCCCTGTTGCATCGACTTCAAGATCATGCGGCGGGACAGATGCCGACTCGAGAGATTGGGCATGATTCATAGCCGATCGATGGTAGCAGAGCGGTCCTTGCGGACCGTCTGCCCTACTCCGAGCAGGGCCGAACCGAGCAGCACCGCCATACCCCAGAACAGCCCGCCCAGACCCAGCAGGCTACCCATGGCGCCAAAGGCCGAAGGCAAGGCGGTCTGTGTGCCATAGACCAGGGTCAGACGCAGACCGGTGGCCTCACCCAATCGCTCTGCCGGCGCACTGCGTGCCATGATGGACAGAACCATGGGCTGCGACACCCCCAGCCCCAGGCCGAGCAGGAAGGACAGCCCGATGAGGGCTTCCAGGGTATTGAAAAAAGGATAGGCCGCGTATACCAGGGCCGAGATACCCAGGGCGACCAGAATGGCCCGCCACTCCGGCACATCCATCAGAAAGAGCGGCACGATCAGACGCACCACCAGCGTGGCAATCGAAAAACCGCCCAGAATCAGCCCGATGCCCGAGGCCGACAAGCCGGCCTGGGTGCCATACAGGGGGATCAGAAACTGATGCACCTCCCAGGCCGAAGAGATCAGCGAAACC
>JBEELY010000201.1:0-2882 GCA_041167925.1 Pseudomonadota bacterium
GAAGTGATTGCCAGGATCGACCAGGTCGCCAAGGACTATGGTCTTGACGTGGAGCCGCACCGGCCGGTGCATACCCTGTCCGTGGGTGAGCGCCAGCGTCTGGAGATTCTGCGGGCCCTACTGACCCAGCCCCAACTGCTCATTCTGGACGAGCCCACTTCGGTGCTCACGCCCCAGGCGGTCGAGCGCCTGTTCGAAGTCCTGCGCAAGCTCGCGTCCGAGGGATGCAGCATTCTGTACATCAGCCACAAGCTGCATGAGATCCGCGCACTCTGTACTGCCTGCACGGTGCTGCGCGCAGGCCGGGTCACCGGCGAGTGCGATCCGCGCCAGGAGACCGATGCTTCGCTGTCGCGTCTGATGATCGGCGCCGAACCGCCCCAGTTGCAGCATGATCGTCGAGAGCCCGGTGCCCCCGTGCTGCGGCTACGCGGCCTGGCGCTGCCCCGCGAGGACAGCTTCGGAACCGATCTCGAGATCAACACATTGGAGGTCCATGGCGGCGAGATCCTGGGTGTGGCGGGCGTCTCGGGCAATGGCCAGGCCGAACTGCTCAGAGTGCTTTCAGGTGAAGACCTGCGCGCGCCTGCAGGCACCATCGATCTGCAGGGCAAGGACATCAGCCGCTGCACCCCAAGAGCACGACGGGATCAGGGCCTTCATTTCATTCCTGAAGAGCGGCTCGGACGCGCCACCGTGCCCTCCATGAGCCTGGCCCACAACCTCTTGCTGACCCAGCCAGACACCGGCCCCTGGCTGCGGATGAAATCCCTGCGCAAGCACACACAGGCGGTCATCGAACGCTTCGGCGTCAAGGCCCCGGGCCCGTCCGCTGCAGCGCGCTCGCTTTCAGGCGGTAATCTGCAGAAGTTCATCGTCGGGCGCGAGATCGCAGCCCAGCCGAAACTGCTGATCGTCGCGCAGCCCACCTGGGGGGTCGATGTGGGTGCCGCAGCCCGGATTCATGCCGAGATCCTGGCGCTGCGAGATGCCGGGTGTGCAGTGCTGCTGGTCAGCGAAGAACTCGACGAGTTGTTCGAGCTCAGCGACCGGATGGTGGTCATGGCCCAAGGCCGGCTCTCGCCGCCCCTGCTGCGCGCACAGGCCACCGTCGAAAGGATCGGCGCCTGGATGAGTGGTTTGTGGGATGCGCCCGAGTCGGGGTCGCAACTTGCCAGTGAGGCGGCCCATGCGAAAGCCTGAGGTTCTGGTCGGCTGGCGGCTAGAGTCCCGCCCGCAGCCCTCACGCGCATGGAGCCTGGGCGCGCCTGTGCTTGCCCTCATGATCACGGTCGTGCTCGGCGCCCTGCTGTTTTCTGCCCTGGGCAGGGATCCGGTGCGGGGTCTGCAGATGTTTTTCTGGGAGCCTCTGCGCAGCACCTATGCCCTGGGCGAACTGATGGTCAAGGCCACGCCGCTGCTGCTTATCGCGCTGGGCTTGTCGCTGTGCTTCAGGTCCAACGTCTGGAACATCGGCGCGGAGGGGCAGTTCGTGATCGGTGCCGTCTGCGCGGGGGGCGTGGCCCTCACGGCAGACAAAAGCACCGGATCCTGGATCCTGTGGGCCGTGCTCATGGCCGGCGTGGCAGGTGGCATGGCCTGGGCAGGCATCACTGCGCTGCTGCGTGATCGTTTCAATGCCAACGAAATTCTGGTGAGCCTGATGCTGGTCTATGTGGCCGACATGGTGCTGAGCTATCTCGTCTACGGTCCCTGGAAAGACCCGGCGGGCTTCAACTTTCCCCAGACACGCACCTTCGAAAAAGTCGCCCAGGTGCCGCGCCTGTGGAGCGGCACCCGCATGCACATCGGTCTGCTGCTGGCCTTGGGCGCAGCGGCCCTGATGTGGCTCTACCTCTTTCGCAGTCGCGCGGGCTATGCGCAGCAGGTGGGCGGGCTCGCGCCTGCCGCGGCCCGGTATGCGGGCTATTCCTCGCGGCGCGCCCTGTGGGTCGCGCTGCTGGTCTCGGGCGGCGCCGCCGGTCTGGCGGGTGCCCTTGAAGTCGCCGGACCGATCGGACAGCTCACCCCCTATGTACCGGCAGGCTACGGGTTTGCGGCCATCATCGTGGCCTTCGTGGGCCGCCTGCATCCGGTCGGGGTGATTTTTTCCGCCGTGCTGCTCAGCATGTTCTTCATCGGGGGTGAGCTCGCACAATCACGCCTGGGCCTGCCCAAGTCCATTACCGGCGTCTTTCAGGGTCTGTTGCTCTTCAGTCTGCTGGCCTGCGACACGCTGGTGAACCACAGGCTCAGACGGGTCCGGCCTGCAGCCGGGCCTGCATCCACCCGCACCGCCACCGGAAGCGCCTGATGGAGTCGATCGCCCTGCTTCTCGCCGCCTCGCTCAACGCGGGCACCGTGCTGGCCATTGCGGCACTCGGGCTGCTCATCAATGAAAAGGCCGGGGTCGTGAATCTGGGTGCCGAAGGCATGATGCTGGTCGCAGCTATCGCAGGCTTTGCGGCGGTGGTGCATACCGGCAGCGATCTCGCGGGCTTTGCGGCCGGCATGGCGGCAGGTGCCGTACTGGCTGCCGTGTTCGGGGTGCTGGTCATCTGGCTCAACACCAACGCCTATGCCACAGGGCTCGCGCTGAGTCTGTTCGGTGCGGGCTTCGCCGCCTTTTCAGGCATCGGCTATGTGCAGGCCAAATTACCCGAACGCCTGCAGTTTGCGATTCCGGGCCTGGCCGATCTTCCCTTCGTGGGCCCCGCGCTCTTTCGGCAGCATCCGATGGTCTACCTCGCGATGGCCCTGACCATTGCCCTGATCCTCTGGTTGGGGCGCACACGCACCGGCTTGGTGCTGCGCGCCGTGGGCGAGTCCCCCGAATCGGCGCATGCACTGGGCTATCCGGTCAGGCGCATCCGGATGACCGC
>JBEELY010000289.1:0-6377 GCA_041167925.1 Pseudomonadota bacterium
ACCCTGCACGATGCGCTCAAGTCCACGGCCAAGCTCGAGCAGGCGGGCGGCCTGGGCTACCTGAATGCGCTGGCCAGCGGCACGCCTTCTGCAGCCAATGTGCGCCGCTATGCCGAAATCGTGCGCGACCGCGCCATCCTCAGGCGGCTGGTGTCGGTGTCTGATGAAATTGCCACCAATGCGCTCAATCCGCAGGGGCGCGATACGCGGCAAATTCTGGACGAAGCCGAGTCAAAGGTTTTCCAGATCTCTGAAGATGGAGCCCGAGGGCGCTCGGGTTTTCAGGAGCTGGGCAAGGTACTGGGCCAGGTGGTCGAGCGCGTGGACGAGCTCTACAACCGTGAGAACCCCAACGACATCACCGGTGTGCCCACCGGCTTTACTGATCTCGATCGCATGACCTCCGGCATGCAGCCGGGCGATCTCATCATCGTGGCCGCACGGCCTTCGGTCGGTAAGACCGCGCTCGCGCTCAACATGGCCGAGCATGTCGCTGTTGATCAGGGGCTGCCCGTGGCCGTGTTCTCCATGGAGATGGGCGCCACGCAGCTCGCCATGCGATTGCTGTGCTCGGTGGGTCGGATCGATCAGCAACGTCTGCGCACCGGCCGGCTGAATGACGATGACTGGCCGCGTCTGACCCATGCCATGGAAAAGATGCAGGACGCCCAGCTCTTCATTGACGAAACCCCGGCGCTCAATCCGCTGGAGTTGCGGGCCCGGGCGCGAAGGCTGGCCCGCCAGTACGGCAAGCTCGGCCTGGTCATGGTGGATTACCTCCAGCTCATGTCCGGCGGCGGATCGGGTGGCGAAAACCGCGCCACCGAAGTCGCCGAGATCTCCCGCTCACTCAAGGCTCTGGCAAAAGAGCTCGATGTTCCGGTGATCGCGCTGTCGCAGCTCTCGCGCGAAGTGGAAAAGCGCAATGACAAAAAGCCTGTGATGAGCGACCTGCGCGAGTCAGGCGCCATCGAACAGGACGCTGACGTCATCCTGTTCATCCATCGTGAAGACCGCTACGACCCCGACTCACCCAACAAGGGCATGGCCGAAATCATCATCGGCAAACAGCGTAACGGTCCCATCGGCTCCGTCACCCTGACCTTCCTAGGCCAATACACGAAGTTTGAAAATTTCATCTCTACTGCTCAGTATTGAGCAGTAGAGATGAAATTTCGGCGAAGGCTCATGCGCGCGCAGCGCGCGTGAAGGCGGCGCAGCCGCCGGCCGTAGCCAAAATTTATAGCACGCGCATGAACTGCTCGCGCAGCCCTGCATCCGCCTCGAACGCCCCGCTGAAGGCCTGCGTCACCACCCGCTCGTCCCCTCGGCGGTCTTCACCCAGCAGCAGGCACAGCTGCTCGGCCTGCACCACGCAAGCCCCACCCAGGGCATGACCGTGCTGTATGAACGCGTCGGCAATGTCCCGGGTCATCCATTCCTGATAGGTGAATCGGTGCGCGATCGCATCGACCATGCGGGCAATGCGCCCGAAGCCATGCAGTCGGCCGCCCGGTAGGTAGGCCACATGGGCCACGCCGCGAAAGGGCACCAGATGGTGAGGGCACACGCCGTGCACCGCGATGCCGCGAATGATCACCATGTCGCGCCGGCGGTCCTCGAAACCCTCGCCCAGGGCCTGTGCCGGATCACGTTCATAGCCACCCAGCAGGCGCTGCTGCCAGAGCTCTCTGACCCGCTCGGCCGTGCGGTGCATGTGCGGCGCCTGGGGTGCCAGCCCCGCAGCGCTCAGGAGTTCGTTGACGGCACGCTCAAACCGGAGCGCATCAAAGGGGCCGACCCGCGGAATGCCGCAGGCACCCGCGCCCTCGGCCCCGTGATCATCAGAGCCAGAGGGGGCGTGGTTGCAAAGCATGGTTCAGAGTGCGTCTGCCGCGAAGTCAGCCAGCCGTGAGCGCTCGCCGCGCTGCAGGGTGACATGCCCGGCATGGGCCCAGCCCTTGAAGCGGTCGACCACATAGGACAGACCCGACGAGCCTTCAGTCAGGTAGGGCGTGTCGATCTGGGCAATGTTGCCCATACAGACCACCTTGGTGCCAGGACCCGCACGGGTGATCAGGGTTTTCATCTGCTTGGGCGTGAGGTTTTGGGCCTCGTCGATGATCAGGAACTTGTTGATGAAGGTGCGTCCCCGCATGAAAGACAGGGCCTTCACCTTGATGCGGCTCCGTATCAGGTCATTGGCGGCAGCCCGTCCCCATTCCCCGCCCGAGGCGTTGCCCTGGTTCAGGACCTCAAGGTTGTCCTCGAGCGCACCCATCCAGGGCTGCATCTTTTCCTCTTCGGTGCCAGGCAGGTAGCCGATGTCTTCGCCTACCGGCACCGTCGCGCGGGTGACGATGATTTCGGTATAGCGCTTGTGCTCCAGGGTCTGGGCCAGTCCTGCGGCGAGTGCCAGCAGCGTCTTGCCGGTACCCGCCTGCCCGAGCAGTGACACGAAGTCGATCTCGGGATTCATCAGCAGATTGAGTGCGAAGTTCTGCTCACGGTTACGGGCGGTGATGCCCCAGACCGCATTCTTGAGATGCCCGAAGTCGCGCAGGGTCTGCAGGACAGCCGTGCGTCCGTTGAGTTCCTTGACCTGGGCTGCAAGCGGCGTGTCGCCCTCAAGATAGACAAACTGGTTGAGCATGAAGCTCGAGACCATTGGGCCGCTCAGGCGGTACCAGTGCGAGCCGCCTTGCTGCCAGGACTCCATGCCCCTGCCATGCCGTTCCCAGAAATCGGCGGGCAGGGCAAGGGTTCCTGCATAGAGCAGCTCCAGGTCGTCGATGACCTGGTCGTTGTGATAGTCCTCGGCACGCAAACCCAGCGCACGGGCCTTGATGCGCATGTTGATGTCTTTGGACACCAGCACCACCTGCCGGCTGGGATGCAGCCGTTGCAGGGCCTGAACCACACCGAGAATCTGGTTGTCGGCTTTTCCGGTGGCCAGGGTGGAAGGCAGGGTGCTCTCCAGGGCCTCGGTCTGCAGCAGCAGCTTGCCGCGCGCCTCGGTGTTGCCGAGCTTGGAGAGCGCTATGCCGGCTTCGATGCCCGAGGCCACATCACCGACCAGGGCATCGAGCGAGCGGCTCACCTGACGGGCATTGCGTGCGACCTCCGACATGCCCTTCTTGTTGTTGTCGAGTTCCTCGAGCGTGACGATCGGCAAAAAGACATCGTGCTCTTCGAACCTGAAGAGACTGCTCGGATCGTGCATGAGCACATTGGTGTCGAGCACGAAGATCTTGATGTCTTCGGGAGCCAAGGCGGGCGCTGCTGTACGAGCAACCGTTGCGGGCTTGCGGTTGCGCTCAGAACGGCCCGGGGCGGCCTTTGCCTGGGGCTGCGTCTGAGGGTTGGCCTCAGCCACAGCATGCACCTGCTTCGGGGGCGTTGCGGGCTGAAGCAGTCTCGGCCTGGTCTGAACCGTCGAGGTCGGACCGGTCGCGATCTCAATCGGCCCCGTTTCAGGGGCCTTTAAGGGGCCTGACGGGCGTGCTGGTGAGGAAGTCGCTGAAGCAAGATCCGTGAGGGTATCTTCCGGCGCATGCGGCTGTCCGGCGGGCGCTTGCGCCACCTTGCGCTTGGCGCGGGCGACCACCGCATCTTTCAGATCAAGCAGCGTAGCAGGGCGGGTGGGGGCCTTGGGCAGCGGCATGATCAGCGTGCCCCGGGGCTCGTACCGTGCAGCGCCTGCGCTGCCGCAAGCACTTCCTGCACATGGCCAGGCACTTTCACGCCGCGCCATTCGCGAACAAGCGTGCCGTCAGGGGCGATCAGAAAAGTAGAGCGCTCAACCCCCCGCACCTGCTTGCCGTACATGTTCTTCATCTTCATGACGTCGAACAGGGTGCAGACGGCTTCATCGGCGTCTGAGATCAGTTCAAAGGGCAGGCCGAGTTTGGTCTTGAAGCCCTCATGAGACCTGAGGCTGTCACGGGACAACCCAAGGACAACGGTGTTGGCCCCAACGAAGGCCGCATGGGCTTGTGCGAAGTCGGCGCCTTCGGTGGTGCAGCCAGGAGTGTTGTCCTTGGGATAGAAATAGATGACCACAGCCTGGCCGCGCAGGGCTGCCAAATGCAACTCGCCGCCAGTGGCGGGGGCACGAAAATCGGGAACGGCTTGACCGACACTGACCGGCATGAACGACCTCCAACAAGTCGAATCGACGATAGCACAGGCGGTTTTCAGATCGGCAACAAGGCCGCCAGCACCCGTCGGCCTTCGGTCATGAGGATGTTGTAGGTGCGGCAGGCCGCTGCCGTGTCCATGCACTCAACGCCCACATGCTTTGCCGCAAGCGCTGCTGTGAGCTTTGGATGAATAAATCGCTGCCGTGCTCCGGTGCCCAGCAAGACCACGTCGGGCTCGAACCGGGCCAGGTATTCGAAGTCGGTCGGGGTCATCGCCTCGAAGGTCTGTACCGTCCAGGCCAGTGGATCGACCTCGGGTTGGACGATCAGGGCCCCCTCGTGGCGCAGGGCATTGATTTCGATCCAGCCAGGTCCATAGCCGGTGACAGTACGTAGTGTTCCAGGAGCCTGCGGATGCAGCTTCATGCCGGGAAATCCTTGAAAATACGGTACATTCTAGGTTTTTTCCCCGCCGGTTTTTGCCCTGTTATGAGCTCCCAGAGAGAATTCTCGCGCATCAAGCGCCTGCCGCCCTATGTCTTCAACATCACCGCCGAGTTGAAGATGGCCGCCAGGCGTCGTGGCGAGGACATCATCGATATGAGCATGGGCAACCCCGACGGACCCACGCCGCAGCATATCGTTGACAAGCTAGTCGAGGCCTCGCAGCGCATGGACACCCATGGCTATTCGGTCTCCAAGGGCATTCCCCGGCTGCGCAAGGCCATTGCCGACTGGTATCAGCGCCGTTATGAGGTGCAGATCGATCCCGATTCCGAGGCCATTGTCACCATTGGCTCCAAGGAAGGCTTGGAGCACCTGATGCTCGCTACGCTCGATCGGGGCGATACCGTGCTGGTTCCCAACCCAAGCTATCCCATCCACATCTATGGCGCGGTCATCGCCGGGGCCGACATCCGCTCGGTGCGCATGACCCCGGGAGTGGATTTTTTCATCGAACTCGAGCGGGCGATTCGCGAATCCATCCCCAAGCCCAAGATGATGATCCTGGGTTTTCCGAGCAACCCGACCGCTCAGTGTGTGGACCTGCCCTTTTTTGAGCGGGTGGTCGCGCTGGCGCGTCAGCATGACATCCTGGTGGTGCACGATCTGGCTTATGCCGACATCACCTTTGATGGCTACGTGGCGCCTTCCATCATGCAGGTGCCCGGTGCGCGCGATGTCGCGGTCGAGTTCTTCACCATGAGCAAGAGCTACAACATGGCCGGCTGGCGTGTGGGCTTCATGGTCGGCAACAAGGATCTGGTGGCTGCGCTTGCGCGGCTCAAGAGCTATCACGACTACGGCACCTTCACGCCCATTCAGGTGGCTTCCATTGCTGCGCTCGATGGCCCGCAGGAGCCGGTTGAAGAGATTCGCGCCACCTATCAGCGTCGGCGTGATGTGCTGGCTCGCGGCCTGCACGAAGCCGGCTGGATGGTCGAAGTGCCGAAGGCCTCGATGTATATCTGGGCCGAAATCCCTGAGCCCTACAGGGCGCTGGGTTCGCTGGAGTATGCCAAGCGCCTGCTGGCTGACGCCAAGGTGGCGGTCTCGCCGGGCATCGGCTTTGGCGACTATGGCGACGGCCATGTGCGCTTTGCCCTCATCGAAAACGAGCAGCGCATCCGTCAGGCGGTGCGCGGCATCAAGGACATGTTCCGCAAGGACGGGCTCGTGGCCCGTGCTGCGGCCTGAACCGGACTTCATCATGACCCAGGCAGCCCCAAGCGGCGCCGTACGTGTCGGCCTGTTGGGCATCGGCACGGTCGGCTCCGGCACTTTTTCTGTTCTCTCACGCAATCAGTCCGAGATCACCCGCAGGGCGGGGCGCGACATTCGCATCATGGCGGTGGCTGATCTCGACACAGCACGTGCGCGCAAGCTGGTCGGCGACCAGGCCCGCGTCACCGACGATGCCTTTTCTCTGGTGCGTGATCCCGACATTGACGTGGTGGTCGAACTGATCGGCGGCTATGGCGTGGCCCGTCAACTCGTGATGCAGGCCATCGAGCATGGCAAGCATGTGGTCACGGCCAACAAGGCCCTCTTGGCCGTCCATGGCAACGAGATCTTCGCAGCCGCCCGCGAACGTGGCGTGATCGTTGCCTTCGAGCCCGCGGTGGCGGGTGGCATCCCGATCATCAAGGCCTTGCGCGAGGGCCTCACAGCCAATCGCATCGACTGGATCGCCGGCATCATTAACGGCACCACCAACTTCATCCTGTCCGAGAT
>JBEELY010000427.1:0-2744 GCA_041167925.1 Pseudomonadota bacterium
ACTTGCGCCCCGTTGCAAGCATGCGGATCGCCTCGATGATCTGCACAGATTCGGCGGATTTGTTCAGGTAGCCCATGGCGCCCGCCTTGAGGGCCCGGATGGCGTACTGCTCCTCGGGATGCATGGTCAGCACGAGCGCCCGGACCTTTTGGGCTTCGTCGGACAAGGAGTGCAGGACATCGAGCCCACTGCGACCAGGCAGATTGATGTCGAGCAGCAGCACATCGAAAGCGGTGTCACGCATCAGTTGGCGCAACTCGCCATAGTCGGCGGCTTCGCCAACCACACGGATATCCTCGGTTTCGTGCAGCGCATCACGAAGTCCTCTTCGGATCAGCGCGTGATCGTCGACCAGTGCCACCCGGATCATGTCTGTCCTCCTGTTGTGTCGAGCGGAGCCTCGGTGCTCTCGGCCTCCGTCCAGTCGCCCTCGCGGGCGAGCCGGTCTGCGGCAGCATCGGTCAGAGGCAGGTTGAGCATCACCAGCCCGTGTCCGAGCCCGACCGGGACGTCAACCCAGCCGCCCGCATGTCGTACCCGCTCCTGCAGTCCGCGAAGTCCGAAGGAGCCTTCCTTGAGCGGGTCTGTGGCCTTTAGGCCGACCCCGTTGTCGATGATTTCGAGCGACAGGAGCCCGTCCTGGACCATCAGGTCAAGCTCGACTCGGGTGGCCTGGGCATGTTTGGCGACATTGGTGAGCGACTCCTGGGCAACCCGATAGACCGTGATTGCCGATGACTCGGACAGGTCGATGTGTTCGCGGTTGCTGCGCAGTCGGGCGCGCAGCCCGGTGCGTGACTCGAATTGCTGGACCAGGGCCTCAAGTGCCGCAACCAGTCCGGCATCGAGCGCGGGCGGACGCAGGTTGCGCAACAGTCTCTGCACGGCATCCACCGCCTGCTCGAGTGTCTCGAGGCCCTGCCTGGCGCGTGCCTGCACGGCCCCCTCGGCCTGCCGCTCGATCCAGTTGAGGTCAAAGCGCAGGGCGGTCAGCATGCCGCCAACATCATCGTGAACTTCCCGTGCGATGGCGGCCCGCTCGTCTTCGAGGGCCACCTGAAGGTGGTCTGCGAGTTCGCGCAGGCGACGCTCTGATGCAGCCAGGTCGATCCGCGCCTGTTCCCGCTCGTGACGGACGGCAGCGGCCGCCATGGCCTTGCGCAGGGCAGGGCCCAGACGGGCGAGCTTGCCCTTGATCAGGTAGTCATCGGCGCCGGCCTGCATGGCCTGAACTGCGACCTCTTCTCCAATTGCGCCAGAAATGATGATGAACGGCAGTCTGGAGCCGCCCGACCGCACCAACGAAAGCGCCTGCGTGCTGGAAAATCGAGGCAAATGATGATCGGAAATCACGGCGTCCCAATGACCTCGATTCAGCGCCTCTTCAAACGATTCGGCAGTCTCAACCCGAACGCAATCGGGATCGAAGCCCTGCCGTCTGAGGGCGTGCAGCAGAAGCTCGTAATCGAGGTCGGAGTCTTCGACGACCAGCAGGCGCACGCCTTGCGAGGCCCCGGGAGCCCCAGCCGGATCGGGCGGGCGCTCTGCGATGCCGGGCCGATCATCTTGAAGCCTGTCCGGTGGGGTCACGGTCTGATCAAGGGTCTTGGTCGCCCCCGGAAATACCGGGCAATCGGTCAACGCCAGTCTCATTCGATGGTAGCACGCAGCCCGCTACGCCGCGGACGCCCCGTCTGCAGCCCTTGCACGCCAATGCCGATGGAGCCTTCATGAGCATGCCCTCGATTCTTGAAGCCCTACCTGATTCGGGCAACTCGGTCGCGCTGGACGCACTGCTCCCGGGCACCGTGTCCCCCGCCCTGGCGGCAGGCATGCAGGACGAAATCCTGAGCGCCGGTACAGAACTCGAGCGGCTTCAGAAGCTCCTGGGGGATGCCGTGGTGCAACTACAGCAGCGCTTTGGCGTGGCCATGGACCTGCAGCGTGAGATGCCCGCATCGCCCGGGCGAGAGGCCATGGGCACGGAGTTGCATGCGGCTTTGGTCGCGCTTCAGTTTGAGGACCTGGCCTCTCAGATCCTCTCTCATTCGCGGCGCCGGCTGGCCTCGGTGGCTGACTGTCTCGGCAACCTGGCGGTCTCGGACGATGAGCCCGGTGCCGAGGTGAGTTGGGTGACGCGGGCCTGTCCTGTCAACCAGCGTGCGGTTGACGCTGGCTCGGTTGAGCTTTTTTAAGAGTTACGGAGATTCACTCATGGCTTCGATTCTCGCTGTGGACGATTCGGCCTCGATGCGACAGATGGTCTCGTTCACCCTGCGTAGTTCAGGACATCAGGTGATCGAGGCCGTCGACGGCCAGGACGCGCTGGACAAGATCGGCGCCGTGCAGGTCGATCTGGTGCTGACCGATCAGAACATGCCTCGCATGGACGGGCTGACCCTGGTGCGGGCCTTGCGCGGCAGGGAGCGCTATCGACAGACCCCCATTCTCGTCCTGACCACCGAGTCGAGTGACGAGATGAAACAGGCCGGAAGGGCAGCCGGTGCGACAGGCTGGATGGTCAAGCCTTTCGATCCGGTACGTCTTGTCGAAGTCATCGGCAAGGTCCTCGGAAGGTAACCCCCCCTTTCAGGCCGTCAAGGAACCCATCATGAGCGAGCCTCAGTCCAGAACCATGAGCAGCGCCGAATTCGATCTGTCGCAGTTTCATGACGTCTTCTTCGAAGAAGCGGGCGACAACCTCGCCAGCATGGAGTCTCTCCTTCTGGCGCTCGACATTGAAC
>JBEELY010000064.1:0-4538 GCA_041167925.1 Pseudomonadota bacterium
CACCCTGGTCGAATCGCCCACACCGCGCCAGCAGCTCGTGCATGTGTTTCCGGGGGCTGACGAATTCGGACGGGTGTTCCATGCGGCGCAGTCGATCGTGTCCGGATCGATCGAGTTCGCCCATGCGCTCGCTGGTCTCGATGACGCCCCGGCGCCCGCCTGCGCGCAACGCTGGCAGCCTGCGCTGGAGCAGGCACGTACCGAGTTTGCCGCCTGGCGCGTACCGCGTGCTCAGCCCGGATCACTCAGCTACCCGCAGTGCGTGCTGCATCTGGACGAGGTGCTGCCGGCCAATGCACTTTTTACCAATGGCGCAGGCAATTTCGCCACGCCCTTGCATCGTTTCTACCGGCATCGCACCTACAAGTCCCAGCTGGCCCCCACCTCGGGTGCCATGGGATATGCGGTGCCCGCTGCCGTGGCCGCAGCCCTGCGTCATCCGGATCGCCCGGTGTTTGCAGTGACCGGAGATGGCGATTTCATGATGAACGGCCAGGAACTGGCTACTGCAGTTCAGTATGGTGCCCGTCCGATTGTGCTGTTGGTCAACAACGGTATGTACGGCACGATCCGCATGCATCAGGAGCGTGAATATCCTGCACGGGTCTATGGAACGGCCCTGCAGAACCCGGATTTTGTGAAGCTGGCGCAGGCCTACGGGTGTCATGCCGAACGGGTGACGGACACAGCGCAGTTTGCAGGGGCCCTGGCGCGGGCCATGAGCTGTGGCAGCGCAGCGCTGATCGAACTGGTCATCGACCCGCAGGCGATTACGGCTGCGCAGACGATCGACGAGATCCGCAGCAAGGCGCAGCAGGCGGCGACACCGGCACCCGGTCAGTGAGTGCGAAGGCGCCGATGCCAATGGCCACACCAGAGGCACCGGCGCAGGGCCCTTACTGAAGCCCGAAAGCCTCCGCCGATGCAGCCAGAAATCCGGTCGGCAGGGCTTTTCGGCGCCGCTCGCCGAACAGATCGATCAGGCGAGTCCGGATCAGCGTGGCCTTGGCATCCCAGGCCGCACGCAGCGCCTGGGCCATGACGGCATCGCGGTCGGGCGCGCTGGTATGCCGCAGGTAGGCTGCGCGCGATGCATTCAACGCGGGTTCGCCGTTGAAGAGCACGAGATCGGCCTGTCTGAGCAGGGCACGGTCGCGTTCGACGAAGCCCGGGTTCCATCGATCGGTGTGCAACATGGCGCAGGCCCGGTCGTATACCGTGCCAAGACAGCCGAAACGACCGATCAGGACCGGAGCCTCCATGGGCGTGCCAAACCATTGCACCGGGGCAGCGAAGCGCTGGGCAAGACCGCGTGCAAGGCGGATGGCCGTGTCATGTCCACTGTCATCGCCGTCTGGCTCGATCTCGCGACTGTAGTGACCGTCGGGCAGCCCGACGACCAGCGCTTCAATGGCCCCTGCCCGCCCAAAGGGTGCGAGCACCGGATCAAGAACCGGATCAAGCGGGTCAGGCCGGGCCAGTTCCTGAGGAGCGAGCAGATGTCTCAACAGCCAGGCCGACAGGCCGCGTTGGGCATCGGGCTCCTGTGAGGCCCGCAAAGGCAGCAGCGGAACGGCCCTGACCACCTGTGGATGGGGTTCGCTCAGTTGCATCAGAGGATGGTCGACGGCAGCATGCAGAGGGGGCTCCACGAAAAGCACCGGATGGTGTTGTGAGAGGCGCGACAGCAGCGGCCGAGCCCGGTCGGAGGCCTGAATCCAGCGCTGGCCAGAATGAACGATCAGCGAAAGTGCGGCAGTGGCAGGGTGTCCGTTCTGCTGTTCGGAGCAGGTCTCGTCGTCCAGGTCATCCAACATCGATGAGGCGACCATGGACGGCGGCATCGGTCGGGGTGACCGGTGGGGCGTGGGTTCTGGCGCACCTTGGGCAGGGCGTCGAAGCAGGGCGAGTTCGGGCGGCATGACAGTTCTCCGTGATCCAGGCGAGGTGTTCTCGGGCGCGGCGGGATCCGGTTGTTCCCGTCGCGGCCAACCAAGGGGGGCAAAAGGCGTGCCCGGTTTGTGTCCGCCTCATGGCATGAAGGACAATCCCTGCTTTGGCCTCCCGATCCGGGGAGGCGGTGCAAGGTTTTACGAGAGGAAGTGACCATGACATCGGTACTGATCATCGGCGCAGGTCATGCGGCCGGCGCAGCCGCGGCGGCCCTGCGTCAGGCGGGGCATGATGGGGCGATCACTCTGGTGGGCGCAGAACCGGTGGTGCCCTATCAGCGTCCGCCCCTGTCCAAGGCTTGGCTCAAGGGCGAGGCCGTCGAGGCGGATCTGCTATTGCGGCCCGCAAGTTTTTATGCCGAAAAGTCGGTCACGCTCGAACTCGGTCGACGCGTGGAGTCCATGGATGCAGTTGCCCGCACCGTGACGCTCGATGATGGTCGTGTCCTGGGTGCGGATCTTGTCGTGCTGGCCACCGGTTCGCGGCTGCGCAAGTTACCCGTGCCTGGCGCCGATGCGCAGGGCGTGCTTGAGTTGCGCACTCTGGCCGATGCAGAGCGCATTCGCGCCGTGCTACGGCCCGGTATAACCCTGGCCGTGATCGGTGGGGGCTACGTTGGTCTGGAGGTGGCTGCATCGGCGCGAGCGCTGGGTGCACAGGTGGTGGTGCTCGAGCGGGAGACGCGCCTGCTCGCCCGCGTGGCCAGTCCGGCGCTGTCTTCATTCTTTGAGACCTGTCATCGCGCTCATGGGGTAGACCTGCGCCTGGGAGCAGCGGTTCAGGCCCTGAGCGTGAGTGACGGCCGGGTCAGTGGGGTGCAGCTGGCCGATGGCAGCCAGATTCCCTGTGATGCGGCTGTTGTGGGCATTGGTGCACTGGCCGAAGATGCCCTGGCGTTGGCCGCCGGCCTGCAATGTGAAGACGGCATCGTGGTGGACGAGCAGTGCCGAACCAGTGTGCCGGGCATCTATGCCATTGGCGATTGCACCCGCCGGCCCCTGCCGCGCTATGGCATCACGGCACGGCTCGAGAGTGTGCCCAATGCGCTGGAGCAGGCACGCCAGGTGGCCGCCTGTATCGCAGGCAAACCCCCCGTGAAGTCCGACACACCCTGGTTCTGGTCCGACCAGTACGATATCCGCCTGCAAATCGTGGGTCTGCCGGTCGGTGTGGCCAGGCAGGTGGTTCGCGGCGATCCTTCGTCCGGCAAGTTCGCGGTCTTTCATCTGGCCGAGGACCATGTGCTGCAGGCGGTCGAGGCTGTTAACTCTACGGCAGAATTTGCCGCTGCGAGACTGTGGGTGGGGGCCCGGCAGGTGCTCGATCCGGAACGTATCGCCGATCTATCCCTCACTCCAAAGCAACTTGTGGGCGCCTGAGGGCGGTCGAGTTGCGGCATCATTCGGCATCGATTCACTGTCCCATCAGGCGCTCTTCAAGATTCCCTGCGCTCTTCACGATTCCTTCCTTTCCAGCGAGCCTCAGCCATGCCCAAGGTCACCTTCATCGAACACAATGGAAGCCGCCACACCGTCGAGGCCGAAGCCGGCCTGTCGCTCATGCGTGCCGCGGTCGACAACAACGTCCCGGGCATTGATGCCGACTGTGGCGGCGAATGCGCCTGTGCCACCTGCCATGTCTATGTTGAAGGCGACTGGCTGGCCCGCACGGGCGAGAAGTCCGATATGGAAAACAGCATGCTGGGTTTTGCCGCAGTCACCAAGGACAATTCCCGGCTGTCTTGCCGAATCACTGTGACCGAGGACCTCGATGGTCTCGAGGTCTCGCTGCCCGAAGGCCAGCACTAATTCCAACCCGACCGGATCCACCGGTCTAACGAGGAGACACGCATGAAGGCTGCCGTCTTTCACGCCCCCAACACCCCGCTCACCATTGAAGATGTCGAGATCGACAACCCCGGCCCGCGCGAGGTCCTGATCCGCACCAAGGTGGCCGGCCTGTGCCACAGTGATCTGCACTTCATCGAGGGCAAGTACCCCACCCCTGTGCCCATTGTTCTGGGCCATGAGTCTGCGGGCGTCGTCGAGAAGGTGGGCAGCGACGTCACCTACCTCAAGCCGGGCGATTCGGTCATTACCTGCCTGTCGGTCTTCTGCGGTCATTGCGAGTTCTGCCTGACCGGACACATGTCGATCTGCCAGACGCCCGAAGTCAAGATGCCTCCCGGCAAGGCCAAGCGCCTGCGCTGGAAAGGCCAGCACCTGAACCAGTTCACCAACCTGTCCTCGTTTGCCGAGCAGATGCTGGTGCATGAGCATGCGGTCGTGAAGATCACGCCCGACATGCCCATGGATCTGGCGGCACTCATTGGCTGCGGCGTGATCACCGGCTATGGCGCGGCGGTGCATACCGCCAAGGTCGAGCCGGGCTCCACGGTGGCGGTGGTGGGTTGTGGCGGCATCGGCATGGCGGCCATCAATGGCGCGCGCATTGCGGGCGCCTCCCGCATCATTGCGGTCGACAAGGATCCTGCCAAGCTCGAGCTCGCCCGTACTTTTGGTGCGACCGACGGCGTGGTGTCGGGTGAGGATGCGGTCAAGCAGATCCAGGAAATGACCGGCGGC
>JBEELY010000093.1:0-11447 GCA_041167925.1 Pseudomonadota bacterium
TGCGCTCTTCGGGATTCATGGCCATTTCGCCGGCTGAGTGCTGCATGCCCAGATGAAACGCCATGTTGCCCAGACCAATACAGGCCGCGGCCAGCACGAAGGTGGGCGCCTGAGGAAAGAGTCCGGCGATGGCTGAGCCCGCAACCACCAGCAGCGCACCCGCCATCATGGGTTTGCGCACGCCGAGTCGATCAATCACCTTGCCACCACGGACTGCAAAAAGCAGCGGCATGAGTGCGAACACCGCCATCAGCGGGCCGATGATCGCAGGCGACAACTGCGCATGGACGGCAGCCAGCGCGGTGGTCAGGCGGCAACCGACACAGGCGGTATACATCGCCGCCCCGATCAGAAACAGGCGCCGCATGGGCGCCGAGGCTCGTGGACGCGCAGGGATGCTCATTGCCCCCTGAAAACGGCCGGGCGCTTTTCGAGAAAGGCCGCCACGCCTTCGCGATGATCGTGGGTCTTGACCAATTGACGCTGCAGAAGGGCTTCCATTTCGAGTTGATCAGCCAGACCGTTGCGCTCGCTCGCGACCAACGCCTGTTTGGTTGCCTGCATGGCCAGCGTGGGCGATCGTGCGAGCATGAGGGCAATGGCCTGCGACTCGGGCATCAGCTGATCATCCGCAAAGACCTTCCAGAGTAGGCCGTATTCAAGCGCTTCTCGGGCAGGAATGCGTTCTGCCAGCAGCATCAGGGCGCGGGCGCGCACATCGCCAACCATGCGGGGCAAAAACCAGGTACTGCCACAGTCCGGTACCAGACCGATACGGCCGAAGGCCTGCAGAAAGCTCGCCGACTCGGCCGCCACCACAATGTCGCAGGCCATAGCCAGGCTCATGCCACCGCCTGCGGCCGTGCCATTCACTGCGGCCACCACCGGCTTTCCGCACTGCCGGATGGCAAGAATGACCGGGTGGTAGCGCTGACGCATGGCATCTTCAACATCCTGATTCGTCTGTGACGACAGGCTGTTCAGATCGGCGCCGGCACAAAAGCCCTGCCCCGTGCCGGTGATAAGCACACTGCGCACCTGCGCGTCGTTCTTGGCCCGGCTGATGCCGTCAAGCAAGCCCTGGAGCAGGGCAGGGCTCATGGCATTCAAGACCTTGGGTCGGTTCATTCGCAGGGTGAGAACCCCCTCGTCAAGGCTGCTGACCACCACATGCTCCGGGCGCTCCGCCTCTTGCGCGGCAAGAGCAATGGCGACTGGGCTGTCAGGCGAGCCTGCATTCGATATGGGATTTGTAGCCATGGTTCAGCTCCGGGGCACGATGCCCATGGTCTTGGCGATGATGCCCATCATGACCTCGTCGGCACCGCCGCCGATCGAGCCCAGGCGGCTGTCGCGCCAGTAGCGGTTGATGCGGGTTTCTTCCATATAGCCCATGCCGCCCCAGAACTGCACGCACCAGTCGGCCACTTCTCGGGCCACGCGGGCATTCTTGAGCTTGACCATCGAGGCCAGTTGCGTGACATCGTTGCCAGCCACATACAAGGCCACCGCCTTGTGAAAGAGCGCCCCCAGCGCCTCCACTTCGGTTTGCAACTCAGCAAGCTTGTACTGGATGTACTGGTTATGCAGCAGCGGTTTGCCAAAGGCCTCGCGCTCGCGCAGATAGCTGATGGTCTCCTGCAGCACATGCAGGTTGCTGGTCCAGCCTGCGCCTGCCCAAAGCCGTTCTTCCTGAAACTGCTGCATCTGATAGACAAAGCCCATGCCTTCTTCGCCAATGCGCCAGCGCTGCGGTACCCGCACGCCGTCAAAGTGCAGCTGGGCCGTGTCCGAGGAATTCATGCCGGCTTTCTTCAGCTTGCGGGCGACCGATACGCCTGGCGTTTTCATGGGCACGCAGATCAGGGTCTTGTTGGGATGGTGCGAGCCTTCCGAAGTGTTGGCCAGCAGGCAGATCCAGTCGGCCTGGGTGCCGTTGGTGGTCCACATCTTGCCGCCATCGATGATGTAGTCATCGCCATCCTTGCGCGCCGTGGTGCGAATGGAAGCCACATCAGAGCCTGCGCCGACCTCCGATACCCCCAGGCAGGCCACGTAGTCGCCCGCGATGGAGGGCGCCAAAAACTCGCGCCGGACTTCATCCGACCCGTGCCGAGCCAGTGCAGGCGTAGCCATGTCGGTCTGCACTCCGATCGCCATGGGCACGCCACCACACCGGATGTGAGACAGCGCCTCAGCCATGGCGCATGCATAGGAGTAATCCAGCCCCTGACCGCCAAAGGCTTCGGGCTTGTTCACTCCCAGGAAGCCCAGCTTGCCCATTTTCCGGAACAGTTCATGCGCCGGGAAGATCCCGGCCTGCTCCCATTCGTCCACGAAAGGATTGATTTCGCTGTCGATGAACTTGCGCAGGGAATCCTGCAGCGCAAGATGCTCTGGCCCATAGAGCGGGGTGGCAGATGCAGTCATGAATGGTCTCCTCCAACAGCCCATGACTATACTCAAAGGCATCACCGGGCTCCGATAGGCGTGATCGGGGCTTCAACGGGCTTTCTCATTCAGTCATCCGACCCTGTTCGATCAGGGCGCACACAGGAGACCAATCATGACCCGCAGCATCCGGATCGGAGGCGCCTCGGGCTTCTGGGGCGATACCGCCTCGGCCGCACCGCAGCTGGTTGAGCATGGCAACATCGACTATCTCGTTTTTGACTACCTGGCCGAGGTCACGATGTCGATCATGGCCGCGCAAAAGGCCAAGGACCCGTCGGCGGGCTATGCCACGGATTTCGTGCAGATCACCATGAAGTCGCTGCTGCCCAAGCTGAAGGAAAAAGGCATCCGGGTGGTGTCGAACGCGGGCGGTGTCAATCCGCAGGCTTGCCGTGAAGCATTGGCGCGGGTGGCCGAATCTCTGGGCATTGCGCTCAAGATCGGGGTGGTCATGGGCGATGACCTGAGCGATCGGGTGGAAGCCCTGCGCAGCGAGGGGGTCACCGAGATGTACAGCGGCGCGCCCATGCCCGCGCGCTTTGCCAGCATGAATGCCTACCTCGGGGCCATCCCGATCGCGCGCGCGCTGGATGAAGGCTGCGATGTGGTCATCACCGGCCGTTGCGTGGATTCAGCCGTGACACTGGGCGTGATGATGCATGCCTTTGGCTGGCAGTCCAGCGACTACGACAAACTGGCCCAGGGCACGCTGGGGGGCCATCTGATTGAATGCGGCGCCCAGTGCTGTGGAGGGCTCTTCACTGACTGGGAGACCGTGCCCGACTGGGACAACATCGGCTTTCCGGTGCTCGAAGCGAGCCCCGATGGCAGCTTTGTGGTCACCAAGCCTCCCGGTACGGGCGGGCTGGTCACGCCGGCCACCGTGTGCGAGCAGCTGCTCTACGAGATTGGTGATCCGCGGGCGTATCACGTGCCAGATGTGGCCTGCGATTTCACGCAGGTGAAGTTCGAGCAGGTGGGCGAGCACCGGGTGCGGGTCACTGGCGCGCGGGGTCAGGCGCCCACGGCCACCTACAAGGTGAGTTCCACGTATCCCGATGGCTTTCGCAATATTGCGCTTCTGGTCATTGCGGGCGACCAGGCCGCGGGCAAGGCGAGGCGAACTGGCGAGGCGCTCATGGCGCGCATCGAGCGCATGGCGGCCCAGCAGGGCCTGCCGCCGCTGACTGAAAAGCGCATCGAGGTGGTGGGTGCTGAAGACATGTTCGGTGCCGATGCCCGACCCGATGCCCGCGAAGTGGTGCTCAAGATGGCGGCACGGTCGCCTTCCAAGGCCACGCTCGATCTTTTTGCGCGGGAGTTTGCCCCGGCGGGCACATCCATGTCGCCCGGAATTACAGGCTTTGGCAGCGGCCGGCCCACCCCCTCGCCAGTGATCCGGCTCTTTTCTTTCCTGATCGACAAGTCCAGGCTCAGGGTCACGATCGAGATCGACGGCCAGCCCAGGGAGGTTGACATCCCCACCCAAGGCGGCTTTTCGGAGTCGCGACTGCCTGCGGCGCGTGTGCATCTGTCTGCAGCCCTGCAAACGTCTGAGACCCTCCAGGGCGAGGGCCGCACTGTCCCGCTGATCCGGCTCGCGCATGGCCGCTCAGGCGACAAGGGTGACAAGGCCAATGTGGGCATCGTGGCCCGCAGGCCGGAGTGGTTGCCATTGCTGTCGGCCTGGCTCACGCCCGAGCGGGTTCAGGCCTGGTTTGCGCACAACGGCCCGAGTCGCGTGGAGCGCTTTGATCTGCCGGGCTTTGATGCCATGAATTTTCTGATTCATGACACGCTGGGCGGCGGCGGCATGGCCTCCTTGCGCACCGACAACCTGGCCAAGTGCTTTGCCCAGGTGTTGCTGGCCATGCCGGTTCCAGCGCCGGAGGGTGTTGAGGTCTGAAGCGGCTAGAGCGCTGGCTGCGTGCGGGACTCGCCCAGATGGGCCTCGCGCCTGCGGGTGACGCAGCCTTCACCGAGCGCTACGGCCTGTCGGCCACGCACGGTTAAAATCGAGGTTTTACAGGTTCAACCACATCACACAAGGAGTACGGAATGGGCGACATGATGAAAGACAGGGTGGTCATCGTGACCGGATCGGGTCGTGGCATTGGCCGTGACATCGCATTGGCCATGGCCGCCCAGGGCGCCAAAGTGGTGGTCAACGACCCCGGCGTAAACACTGACGGCCAGGGCGGCGACGCCGGCCCCGCAGCTCAGGTGGTTGAAGAAATCCGCGCCATGGGCGGCACGGCTGTCGCCAATACCGATTCGGTAGCCGAGTGGGAGTCGGCCAACCGCATCGTCAAGACGGCCGTCGATGCCTTTGGCACCGTGCACGCCGTAGTCAACAATGCCGGCATCCTGCGCGATCGCATCTTTCACAACATGTCGATCGATGAGTGGCATGCCGTCATCAATGTGCACCTGAACGGCTCGTTCTACATGTCCAAGGCCGTGGCCTCCATCTTCAAGAGCGAGGAGCGGGGCGCCTTTGTTCACATGACCTCCACCTCAGGCCTGATCGGCAACTTTGGCCAGGCCAATTACGCGGCCGCCAAACTCGGCATCGCTGGCCTGTCCAAGTCCATCGCCCTCGACATGCAGCGCTTCAACGTGCGTTCGAACTGCATCTCGCCCTTCGCCTGGTCGCGCATGATCGGCACCATTCCGGCCGATACCCCCGAGCAGCAGGCCCGCCTGGAGCGCATGAAGGTTATGGAGACCAACAAGATCGCCCCGGTGGCGGTGTACCTGTGCAGCGACCAGAGCAAGGTCACGGGTCAGATCTTCGGCATTCGCGCCAACGAGATCTTCCTGATGGGCCAAAGCCGTCCGCTGCGCTCGGTGCATCGTGGCGAAGGCTGGACCCCTGAAACGGTGGCCGAGCACGCCATGCCTGCCCTCAAGGCCAGCTTCTATCCGCTCGACCGTTCGGGCGATGTCTTCAACTGGGATCCGATTTGAGTTCCGAGTCGCCAGACACTTCCCTGTCGAGTCCGGCCGCAGGGCCGGGCCGACATGGCCTGATCTATCCCTGCGAGACGCCCGGCGACGGGCGCAGTCTGCCGGTGGCCGAGGGCGTGCTCTGGATTCGCATGCCGATGCCGGGCTCGCTCAAGTACATCAACCTCTGGGCGATCCAGGACGATGAACCCGGCAAGCCAGGCTGGACCCTGGTGGATACCGGCTTGCAGTTGCCCGATACCGCATCAGCCTGGAGGCGTGTTCTGGCTGAAGATCTTGCGCCTGGCCTGCCCAGGCGCGTGATTGCCACCCACATGCATCCCGACCATGTCGGCATGGCCGGCTGGATGGGCAAGAAGTTCGACATCGCGCTCTGGATGACCCGGCTGGAGTACCTGACCTGCCGGGTGCTGGTGGCCGATACCGGCAGGCCTGCGCCTCAGGACGGTGAGCGTTTTTATCGCGCTGCAGGCTGGACTGATGACCAGATTGAGGTGTACCGCACGCGCTTTGGTGGCTTTGGCAAGTCGGTGTATGCCTTGCCAGACAGCTACCGCCGCATGCGCGACGGCGAAGTGATCCGCATTGGCGAACACGACTGGACGGTGGTGGTCGGCACGGGCCACTCGCCCGAGCATGCCTGCCTGTATTGCCCGACCCTCAGGCTGCTGATTTCGGGCGATCAGGTGCTGCCCAAGATTTCTTCGAATGTTTCAGTACATCCGACCGAGCCCGATGCTGATCCTCTGGGCGACTGGCTGAGCTCAATCGACAAGCTCCGCCGCTTGGTGCCCGATGATGTGCTGGTGCTGCCTGCCCATAACGAACCCTTCCGGGGCCTGCATGCAAGGCTCAATCGCCTCGCGGCTGGGCATGCGCGCGGACTTGAGCGCTTGCTCGAGCGTCTGATCGAACCAAGACGGGTGGTCGATGTGTTTGGCGCCCTGTTTGCCCGGCCGATCAATACCGATTCGCTGATGAGCCTGGCCACGGGCGAGGCGCTGGCCCACCTTAATCATCTTCTGGCTGAAGGGCGCATCACCCGCCGCAAAGATGAGGCGGGTGTGCACTGGTATCAGGTGGCCTGAGAGTTCAGTTCACTTCCAGGGGGCCTTGTCCTCGTTTTTCAGGAAAAGCTTCTGCATGCCGCCGAGCCAGCGGTCGTAGTCTTCGGTTTTGCGGCGCATGTACTGCAGAACCTCCTGGTGCGGTAGCACCAGGAAGGTTTCTTCGCCCATCACGCGTACGATTTCGTCGGCCACCACTTCGGCGCTCAGGATGCCATCGCCGCCAGCCGAGCCGCCATCTCCAGGCACCATGCCGGTCCGCACCGCCTGAGGGCACAGGCAGGACACCCGCATTCCCTTGCGGCCATAGGCTATCGAGAGCCACTCTGCAATCGCCACCGCTGCATGCTTGGTCACGCCGTAGGCAGCCGATTCGACAATGTTGAGAAGGCCCGCCGCGGAGGCCGTGATCAGGAAGTAGCCGCCGCCGTCTTGTGCGCACATCTTGTCGGCAAGGGCGCGTGCGGCCCAGACATGGGCCATGCCATGAATGCGCCACATGCGGTCCCACATGGCGTCGTCGGGATCCAGGCCATCACTGTTGCCAATGCCGGCGTTTGAAAAATAGATGTCGACCCGACCATAGCGGGCTTCCGCTGCAGCCACGAGCGCCTGAATATCTGCTTCCTTGCCCACATCGGTGCGCACTGCAAGGCCACCGATCTGGTCGGCCACCTGCTTGAGGGCGGCCTCGTTGAGGTCGGCAACCACCACGCCTGCTGCGCCTTCAGCATGGAATTTGAGGGCGGTGGCACGGCCAATGCCACTGGCTGCCCCCGTGATGATGGCCACTTTGCCGCGAACGTCCATGGGTCTCCTCCTGTTTAACTTGGATGTCGTTCTCAATCGTACCAAGGCCGCGCCAGGACCAGTCATGGGCGCGGTCGTAGCAACGCAAGGGCCAGGCAGAAGCAGTCCATCAGTGGTGCATCAGCAGGGCATGGCATAGTCCGATTCATGCGCCATGCGTGCTCTGGGTGCTCAGGAATCATCCGGTTCAACATCCGTCCGAGGAGACTTCATGTCGTCATCCCCATCACACGCCGAAGCAGGGCTTCCCGTACCCATTCCTGGTCGCTTTCGTGGCAGGACCATCATGATCACGGGAGCTGGCAGCGGCATTGGTCGTGCTACCGCGCTACGCTTTGCTGCCGAAGGTGCGAACGTGCTGGCCAGCGACTACAACGCCCAGGCGGCTGCAGAAACCGTTGCCTTGTCGATGGCGGCCGGGCACGAAGGGCGCATGGTGGCGCAACGAGGTGATGTGTCGATTGAAGACGACAATATCGCCATGGTGCAGGCCGCGCTCGAGGCTTTCGGTCGGCTAGATCTTGCATTCCTCAATGCCGGGGTGGGCGGCGCCTTCGGGCCTATAGAGCAAACCACGGTCGATGAGTGGGACTACACCTTTCACGTGTTGGTGCGAGGCGTGTTTCTGGGCTTCAAACATGTCGTGCCCGCCATTCGCGCTCACGGTCAGGGCGGTGCGATCGTGATCACCTCCTCGATCGCCGGCCTGGTGGGCGGCGCCGGCTCGCATGCCTATTCGGCGGCAAAGGCCGCTGCGGTGAGTATCACCCGCAGCGCGGCCAGCGAACTTGCGGCCCATCGCATCCGCGTCAATGGTGTGGCACCCGGCACCATCATGACCCCGCTGCTGCATCGGGGGCGGCCGGAAAAGATCCAGTCCCAGTTGCCTCCCCAGCCATGGCCTGATGCAGGCCAGCCCGAGCATATTGCCGCTGCGGTCGCCTTTCTCTGTTCGAACGACGCCCAGTTCATCACAGGCGAGACGCTGGTAGCCGATGGCGGTCGCATTGGTCAGGGTCTTGCGCTCTTTGGCAGTGGTGCGGCCAACGTGCTGACCCAGCGGGCCGGCATCAATCGGGGCAGCACGGGCGAGCCGAGCGAGGTCCGGGGATGAGGGAGGGGGGTGATCGATCGATCCCGGACACGGCCTTCTTTCAGGAGTTGGGCCCGGGACGCTTCATGCCCAATGAGGCCTGCGTCGGCCCCTGGAATCGCGAGAGCCTGCATGGTGGACCGCCGATCGCGCTGCTGACGCGTGCCCTTCGCCTGCATCCTGGCGATCCCGCCCTCATGCTGGCGCGGGTCACAGTGGAGTTTCTGGGGCCTGTGCCCTTGGCCGAATGCGAGATTGCAGTGGAGGTGATCCGGCCCGGTAAACGCATTGAGCTCTTGAGAGCAGAGTACCGTGTGCAGGGCAGGGCGGTCCTCAGTGCCCATGCCTGGCGGTTGCTGCGGGCGCCCGGCGCAAGCCCGCAGGTGCCACAGCACTTCAACCCGCCGCCTCTGCCTGAGCATGAAACCACCGAATTTTTCACGGGGGTCAGCTATTTCCCCTATGGTCGTGCGATGGAATGGCGCTACGTGCGCAGCAGTTTTACCGAGCCCGGGCCCGCGCTTGTCTGGGCGCGCCCTCGGATCCCCCTCCTTGACACCGAGCCGCTGCATGGCCTCGACGGCCTGCTGATTCTTCTCGATTCTGCCAATGGGGTGAGTGCCGAGCTGGAAGTAATGCGCCACAGCTTTGTTCCAGTCGATCTCACTCTCAATCTGCATCGTCTGCCTGAAGGCCCCTGGTTTGGGCTGGATGCACGCACCGTGATCGATGAGAGTGGCATCGGCATGGTCAGCACAACGCCGTTCGACAGCCGTGGCGCGGTCGGTGCCAGCCTTCACACCCTCTTTGTGCGGCCGCGCTGACCATGAGTCCGGCAGAGCGAGCAGATCTGATCCAGCACAGTTTCGAGGTGCTGGCTGAGCGTGCGGGCGACCCGGCCGATCAGGTCTATGCCCGGCTCTTCGAACTGTTGCCGCAAACCCGGTTGCTCTTCATCGCGGATTCGCAGGGCATCGTGCGGCATGAAATGCTGGCCCGAGCCTTTGAGACCGTACTGGATCTGGTGGGCGAGGGCAGGGTGGCGCGAGGCTTGTTGCTCTCGGAATATGTGAACCATCAGCAGATTGGCGTGCCTGAAGGCGCCTTTGAAGTCTTCTTTGATGCGCTGGTGCAGGTCACTCGAGAGGTTCTTGCGCAGGACTGGACCAAGGCGCATGAGGTGGCCTGGTCATCGGTCTTGCAGGACATCCGCGCCATTGTGGCGCGCGGGCATGGAGGCGTGAGTCAGGCGCTCTGATTCAGTGCTTGAAATCTTCTGTCCCGAAGCGGGAGGCGCACGCCTTAGTCGGGTCGGATCCTGAGAACAGTCTTGCCCAGCCCCTGTCCTGAAAACGCGTATTCAAGCGCTTGTGCATAGTCCTCAAACGGGAAGGCGCGTCCGACAGGTGGATTGATTTTCCTCTCGGCGGCCCAGTGCAGCAGATCGATGACATCCTGGCGTGCTGCCTCGGGCTGCTTGAGAACATATTGACGGACATCGACACCGACCAGGGCAGCACCTTTGAGCAAGGGCAGGTTGGCCTTCAGCGCAGGAATGGCGCCGCCTACAAAGCCGATCACCAGATGCATGCCCCGCCAGTGCAGTGAGCGAAAGGCAGGTTCGAACAAGGGCCCACAGACCGGGTCAAAGACCACGTCTGGCCCTCGGCCCTGACAGGCTTCGGTCAGCCGATCACGCCAGCCGTCGATCTGTGTGTCAAGGACCGCATCAGCGCCCTGCTCAAGCGCAAAGGCGCGCTTTTCCGCAGTGGAGGCGCAGGCAATGACACGCGCACCCAGGGCGCGTCCGACCTGCAAGGCCGCCACACCGGTTCCGCCCGCCGCGCCCAGCACAAGCAACTGTTGACCCGGGGCCAGACGTGCGCGATCACGCAGAGCATGCACGGCAGTGCGGTAGTTGAGAACCAGCCCCGAAGCGGCTTCAAATCCCAGTGTTTCTGGCAAGCGAAAGACCGTGTTTGCGGGTAAACAGGCTTGCTGAGCAAAGCCGCCTCTGGTTGTGCCCAGCACGCGATCGCCGATCACCAGGTCCCGGACCCCGCTGCCCACCGCTCGGATCACCCCAGCCACCTCCGAGCCCGGTGTGTGTGGAGGCTCGGGCTTGACCTGATAGCGGCCAAGCGCAATCAGTGCATCGACATAACCGATGCCGCAGGCCACGACATCGATCAGGACCTCGTCAGTCTCGGGAACAGGTGAGGGCGCTTCGACCAGGACATAGGCCGAGAGATCGCCAAGCCGGTCGGCCTGCACGACCCAGTGTTGGTTTGAGTTCATGCGAGATTTTTCCTGTTGAGCCAAGCGAGTACTTCCTCTTCAAAGCGCTCGCCCTGCTCCAGATTCACCGAATGCCCAGCCGGCAAGTCGACGATGTCGATTCCCTTGATCCGCGCCGCAGCAACGTCTCGCAAGGGCTGAAATGCCTTCTCCCACTGTCCGTTCAGGAGCAGGGTGGGGCAGGAGATGCGCTCCAGATCCGCGTTCACTGTGAGTTCGGGCGAGGTGATGCGGGTGATCCGGGCCAGCGCCATGGGGTCGGTCGCATCGGCCACGGTGATCAGATCTTGCAGGAGGTCTTCCGGCAGACGGGTGGCTTTGGCTGGATGAAAACGCATCTCGCGCAGGGCATCCCTGCCGCGCGCCATCAGATCGGCTGCGCGCTGCTCGCGCTCCTCCAGGTTGCCCAGGCTGCCTGGCGGTGAGAGCCCAGAGAGCGAATTCGTGAATACCTGCCCGAGCGTGCGCTCAGGATGCGTCACGGAATAGCGCAGGGAAAAACAGGCACCGAAGGAGTGGCCGCAGAGCAGCCAGCGCTCAATGCCGAGTTGCTTGCGGAGTTGCTCGAACTGGTCGATGGCAGCGGCCATGTGATAGGCCGCATCATCTTGCGGTGTGGGCGAGTCGCCATGTCCCCAGAGATCAACCATGACCGGGCGCACCCTGGGCCACAGACGATCAAGGTGTCGAATCCATTGGCGGTGGCTGGCCATCATGCCGTGCACCATGAAGAGCACCGGGCGCTTGTCTTCAGG
>JBEELY010000140.1:0-2666 GCA_041167925.1 Pseudomonadota bacterium
GTTCGGATCGACCGACTGGGGCATCGATTTCGAGGCTGAGCTGGCGGTGGTCACCGATGACGTGCCCATGGGCACGACGGCGGAACAGGCGCAAGAGCATGTCAGGCTGCTGATGCTGCTCAACGACTGGAGCCTGCGGCAGCTGATCCCCGACGAACTGGCCAAGGGCTTTGGTTTCTTTCATGGCAAGCCGGCCACCGCCTTTGCCCCTGTGGCGGTCACCCCTGACGAGCTGGGCAGTGCTTGGCAGGGCGGCAAGGTCCATCTGCCCATGCTGTGCCACTGGAACGGTCGCAAGGTGGGCGAGGCCCTCGCGGGCGAGGACATGGTGTTTGACTTTCACCAGCTGATCGCCCATGCCGTGAAGACCCGTAATCTCAGGGCGGGCAGCATTGTGGGTTCGGGCACGGTCTCCAACCGGGACGCCTCGCGGGGCTGGTCCTGCATCGCGGAGGTCCGGGCGCTCGAGATGATCGAGTCCGGCGCGCCACGCACGCCCTTCATGGCCTTTGGTGACACCATCCGGATCGAGGTCATGGGTCGCGATGGGCAGTCGGTGTTTGGTGCCGTCGACCAGACGGTGGTGCAGTCAAGTGGCGCGAATCCAAAGGGCCTGCATCAGGGACTTCATTCCATCCGCGGGCCGCAGGTCCGTTGATTCAGACAAGGAATTTTCGTGGCAGCACTGTTGATGACCAAGCCCATGCCGACCGAGCCCTTTGCACGGGCGCTGGCCGAAGCAGGTTTCGATGAACCGGTTCATACCTCGCTTGATACGGTCGACCCCGATACGGTGCGCTGGCTGGTCGCCTGGAGCCTGCCTGCGGGCGTGCTGCCCAGACTGCGCAAACTCGAATTGCTGTTCTGCCCCGCTGCCGGCGTCGACAAACTGCTCGCCGTGCCCGACCGGCCACAGACACTGGCGATCTCAAGAGTCAGCGATGAAGCCCAGTCGCTCGAGCTTGCGCAGTATGTTGTGCATGCGGCCCTCGACCATCTGCGGCTGGCGCCGCTCTACCGTCGGCAGCAGGCTGAGCGCGACTGGAGCCGGCATCGTGCGCCCACGGTTGGCGTATCGGCGCTGGTACTCGGCATGGGCCCGATCGGTCAGACCATCGCGCGCAGCCTCAATGCCCTGGGATTCGAGGCCAGCGGCTGGAGCCGCACGCCCCGTGAGTTGCCCGGCATCCGCACCTATGCCGGCGAACAAGGGCTGGCCGAGGCTCTGCCCAAAACCCGCGTGCTGGTTTGTGCCCTGCCGCTCACGCCCCAGACCACCGGCCTGATCGATGCGCGCATGTTCGCTACGCTGCCCAAAGGCGCGATTTTTGTGACCATCGGCCGCGGCGGACAGGTGATCGAACCCGATCTCATTGCAGCCCTCGAAAGCGGGCATCTGGGCGGGGCGACCCTGGATGTGCAGGCCCGTGAACCCATGCCCACAGACGATCCACTGTGGTCGGCGCCCAATCTGGTGATCACGCCTCATGTGGCGGGCCAGCTCAACCCCGCCGCGGTCATGCGACAGTTCATGGGCGAAGTCGCCCGGCTCAAGGCCGGCCAGCCGCTGCTGCGCAGGGTCGATCCCGCGCTGGGGTACTGAAGCCGCCCTTGAATTGAGCCCGCCCTTTTCCATCGATTGCCCGCCCAGGAGCCTGATGTGAGTGACTCTCCTTCCAATCCCTTCGAACCCAAGTTTCCGGGTTTTGCAGGCTTTGCGCCCATGCTGGAGCAGATGGAGTCCTTCAGGCGGCTGTGGTCGTCCATGGAGGTGCCGAGCCGCCTGGTGCCCACGCTCGACATTGGCGAGCTCGACAAGCGCATTGCCGATCTCAAGGCGGTGGAGCAGTGGCTCAACCTCAATCTGGGCATGCTGCGTGGATCGATCCAGGGCCTGGAAATTCAGCGCGGCACGCTGGCCGCAGTCCAGGCCTTCGGCTCGGCCTTCCAGGGACAGGGCGTGGGTGCGAGTCCCTTGAACGCCGGTGCCGCAAGCACGGCAGCCAAAGCATCGTCCGGACCGGCGGCGCAGACCAGACCTGCAGGCCCCTTCGCAGCGTCGCCTGCCGCCGCCTCCTCGGCCAGTCCCTCGGCCGCACCCTCAGCGGCCCCTTCGGCCAGCGCCGCCGTGCCGGGCATCGATCCATCGGCCTGGTGGAATCTGCTGCAGAACAATTTTCAGCAGATTGCCCAGGCAGCCATGGCAGGCGCCTCCCTACCGGGCACAGCCCCTGCCCCTTCACCGCCTTCAAAGGCGCCGGGCAAGCGCGCGCCCCGTTCAGAGTCCGGACCGACCCCCCGCAGCGCCAGTGGCAAACCCGCGGCACGCAAGACAGCGCGAGGCCGGTAAGCCTTTCTTTCGCGTGCAACCAGGCCTCCTCACCATGAATCGCTCATGAGTCGCTTTTTGTACGGTCATGCCACGCATCCCGACTGGCGCATGGCCACCGAGCTTGCACTGGCCCAGATCGAGGGCCGCCAGGGCCAGGCAGGCTGGAGCGCGGGCGGCACGCTTGGGCTGGTGTACTTCACGTCGGCGCTGGCGCCACATGCCGAAGACATCCTGGCCCTGCTCAAAACGCGATGCCGGATCGATGACTGGGTGGGGACCTGCGGCCAGTCGATCATCGCGAATGGCGCCGAATACGACAGCGAACCCGCCATCA
>JBEELY010000177.1:0-3174 GCA_041167925.1 Pseudomonadota bacterium
CATTACTCGGGCGATCCGAGGGCGCTGCCGACAGGATCGTGGAGCGGGTCATGCAGTCCCAGCCCAGGACGGTCGAAGGGGTGACAGTCCCTGCCTCGCGCGGACCCTTGTTGCGGGTCAGCGACCTGCTCGACGTACCCGGCATCGATGCGGCCACTGTGCGCGCGCTGGAGCCCTTTTGCATCGTGTTGCCGCGCGCCACCCCGGTCAACATCAATACCGCCTCGGCCGAGGTGATCGCCGCACTTGCGCCCTCGATCAGCCTGCCTGCCGCGCAACGCTTTCTGACCCGGCGCGAACGCACCTTTTATCGAACGCTCGAGCAGGCCTCGCAGGATTTCGATGAGCGGCCAGTCCTCAATGCCACGGTGTTCTCGGTCGGGAGTTCCTTTTTCGTGGTGGGCGGGGTGATACGCTACGACCGCGTGGAATCTCAGAGCGACACATTGCTCGAGCGAAACAACGACCGGATCGAAGTCTTATGGCAGCAAAGACGCTAAAGCGTGGTGAGGCGATCGTCTGGCTGCCGCCCCGCAGTGCAGGTGAATCGGCACTGAATGATGGCGCAGCCCTCACGGTGCTGATGGGGGGCGCCGCAGACGCACAACCCCGGCGCATGTCTCTTGAAGCGCTGCAGGGCGTACGCGCCCTCTGGCTGGTGCTTGATCCTCGTGACAGTACGGTCCTGACGGTCAGCCTGCCCCCGCTCAAGGGTGCGCGCCTGCTGCAGGCCCTGCCGAATGCGGTCGAAGAGCATCTGTTGCAAGACCCTGCCGAATGCCTGCTGGCGATCAGTCCGGCTGCGGCACCGGACCAGCCCAGGCAGGTTGCCGCCGCCGACCGGGAGTGGGTTGAATTGGTGCTTGGCACTTTCGAATCCCGCGGCCATCGCATCCTGGGTCTGTGGCCGGCCGCCGAAGCCTTGCCTGCGGGCACCCAGGGGCCGGTCGTGGCCTGCGTCAATCAGTCCATCCTGCTGCGTATGGGCGAGGCCGGTGCCATGGGCTGGCCCGCGCCCCTGCACTCTGAAGAACGACTCGAGCAACTCAAGGGCGTATTCCAGACGGCCAGCCTGCTTGCATCCGTGAGCGCACCCTCTGCCGGGACAAGTGCCGGGTCGGCTGCTGCATCAGCGGCCTCGCCTGAACCGCTTCGCCTGACCGCCTGGGTCGATCATCCCGACTGGATGAGCCTCGTGCACGAGGCGGCGCAAGCGCAAGGCCTGGCGATCACGGTGGCGCTGCTCGAGCCGGGTTTTGAGTCGCGCATGGATCTGCTGGATGCCCGCCCGGCCCGCGCAAAGCGCCTGCTTGCAAACCTCGATCCTGCCGCGCTGCGCCTGCCCGCCGTGCTTGCGATGGCCTGCCTGCTCGCCTGGCTTATCGGTCTGAATCTGCACTGGTGGCAATTGCTGCGCGAGCGCGACAGCGCGCGTGCAACGCTCGAGGCGAGTTTCAGAGCGGCGGTCCCTGCGGCGCAGATGGTGGTCGATCCGCTGCTGCAGATGTCGCGGCATGTAGCGAGCCTGAGTGCTGCAGCCGGACAGCCCGGCGCGCAGGATGCCCTGCCCCTGCTCGGCCGTTTTGCCGAGGCCCTTGGGCCGCAGGCCGCTGATGCGCTCGCTTCGGTGGAGTACTCCGAGGGTCGTCTCAGAGTCCGTTTTCGGGCCGAGCGGGTCGAAAGCCGTGCTGCCCGTGAGCAACTGCAGGCGGTTTGCGCGCGTGCGGGCCTGCAGTTGCGCTTCGATGGCGAGCGTGAGCCCATCGCTACGGTCACGCTCGCAGGATGATCACCCCATGATTCAGACCCTTGTACAACGCTGGGCAGCGCTTTCTGCGCGTGAACGCCAGATGATTGGCGCGGGTGCGGTGCTGCTGGTCATTGCTCTGCTCTGGGCGCTGGCCTATGAGCCCGCGGCCCGAGGGCGCGAAAACCTCCTGGCCGAGCGCGCCAACTGGCAGGCGGATCTGGCCCGGATGGATGCCCTGGTGGCGCAGGCTCGCCAGCTCGGCCCGGTGGCCTCGGCTGAGGCCCCCAGTCTTGAGGCCCTGCGTGAAAGGCTTGAGGCTTCTCTGGCTGCGGCCGGGCTCTCGGCTCAGGTGCAGTCGATTCGTACCGGATCCGATCTGATCGAGCTGCGCCTGAAATCGGTGCCGGCACAGGCCTGGATCTCCTGGCTTGAAGTCGCGCTGCGCGAGACACGTATGCGGGTGGGCAGCCTGTCCGTCGAGCGCGACGGCCCGCCCGCACCGCCGGGGCGTGTCACCGTCCGTATCACGCTGGATCGACCCGACAAGCGGGTCTGATGCATGAAACTCTCGGCTCGTCGTCCGGGTTTGCCGCGTCTGCGCCGTCTGAGGGCAGTGGCCCTGCCTGAGGCCATCGACTGGCGCTGGCTGTTTTTCGGACTGACTGCCGGCGTGCTCTGTGCCTTGGGGGTGCTCGTTGTCAGCGCGCCAGCGGTCTGGCTCGACTGGGGCGTTGCCCAGGCTACACAGGGCCGGGTCCGGCTCGCGCAGGCACAGGGCACGGTCTGGAACGGTTCAGCCCGTATCGTGCTGGCGGATCTGCGCGATGCCCGACAGACGCAGTCTGACCTGGGAGGTCGCAGCGACCGGGCCGAGCGCTCGGGCGGCGCCCTTGCAGGCCTGTCCATTCCTGGGGCCTTTTCCTGGGCCTTGCAGCCTGGCGCATTGCTTTCCGGACGTATCGAGCTCGATCTGCGGCACAGCAGCCAGACCCTGCCCAGCCGGATCTCGGCCGGACTCTCGGGTGTGGCGATCACGCGAGGCGCGATGAGCCTGCCCTCGCTTGCCCTTGAGCGCCTGGGGTCGCCCTGGAACAGCCTGCGGCCCGCCGCCTCGGTGCAGCTGGCCTGGGATGACTGGCAGTTTGACCCGCAGGGCCGTGCCCGGGGGCGCGTGGTTGTGGAGCTGTCCGGTGTCAGCGCTGCGGTGTCCTCGGTTCGACCGCTGGGCACCTATCGCGGTGAGTTGGTCAGCTCGGGCGAGCAGGCCAGGGTGATTCTGTCTACACTGACAGGGCCTCTTCATCTCGAAGGCAACGGGCAGTGGACCCGTCGTTCCGGGCTGAGCATGACCGCGCAGGCCTGGGCGGATCCCCAGGAAAGCGACCGGCTGCAACCCATGCTGAGTCTTATGGGTCGCCGTGAAG
>JBEELY010000345.1:0-8971 GCA_041167925.1 Pseudomonadota bacterium
GCATGCTCGAAATAGGCGCTGTTGAACCGGCCCGGGGTGAGCAGCACCACCACCGGATCATCCCGCTCCGAGGCCGCCTTGAGCGCGCGCAGCAGCAGCGCGGGATAGTGATCGACCGGCCGCACCCGATGCAGACGGAACAGATCGGGAAACAGACGCATCATCATGCGCCGGTTGCTGAGCATGTAGGACACGCCCGAAGGCACCCTTAGATTGTCCTCAAGCACGTAGTAACGGCCATCGGAGTGCCGCACGATATCCACACCCGCGATCTGGGTATACACACCCCGCACTGGTCTTACACCCGCCACTTCGGGCCGGTACTGGGCGTTGCCAAGCACCTGCTCGGCGGGCACCACGCCGGCCTTCAGGATGTCCTGCTGATGGTAGACGTCGTCAATGAAGCGGTTGATGGCAGTAACACGCTGCGTCAGGCCGCGCGACAGGGCTTGCCATTCCTGGCCATCGATGATGCGAGGCACCACATCAGAAGGAATGAGCCGTTCGGTGCCCTCGGCCTCGCCGTAGACCGAGAAGGTGATGCCCATGCGTCGGAACAGGAGATCGGCCTCGGCCCGGCGGCTCTGCATCTGCTGTTCCGGCATATGTGCCAGCCAGTTCATGTAGTCGCTGTAGGCCGGCCGTGCCAGGCCCGCGGCATCACGCATTTCGTCATACACGCCCGTCGGAAGGTCGACCAGGCGATCAAGGCAGGTCAGGTCGGCAGCCATTTCAGCAGGTAGGGTGAACGGGTCGGGGGCTCAGATGTTGAGAGAGGCGAATGCAGCACAGCACTGCAGCGGATTGTGCAACGAGGAGGTTTGCAAAAGCCATGCCGCTTCATGAGGCCGTCCGCCGCAGGCGCGCGAAGCCTCAGAGCGGTGCAACCGCCCCCGGGCGGTGCGGACAAGCCACCTTGGTGCAGGACGCATACAAGGACAGTGCATGGTCCTGCAGGGCGAAGCCGCGCTCCTGCGCGATCAGATGCTGGCGACGCTCGATCTCGGTATCGATGAATTCCTCAACACGACCGCAATCAAGGCAGACCAGATGGTCGTGATGGCCGCCCTGATCCCATTCGAACAGGGCCCGCCCGGACTCGAAGGTGTTGCGCTTGAGCAAACCGGCCTGCTCGAACTGGGTCAGCACCCGATAGACCGTGGCCAGCCCGATGTCCTGGCCTTCGGAAATCAGCCTTCGGTAGACGTCTTCGGCGCTCAGATGCAGGTGAGGCCCCTGCTGGAAGATGTCGAGAATCTTCATGCGGGGCAGCGTGGCCTTCAGGCCCATGCGCTTGAGGTCGGGTGGCAGCATTGATCGGGGTCCTCTGAAGGCCGGGCCGGCCTTGCACTTCTGAATGCCGGGCCGGCCTTGCGTATGATATCGACCATGCGATCCCGTGCCCTCTCTGCCCGATCCTCTGCCCGATCGTCTACCGCATTCTCCGCCTTGTCAGTGCACCGGCTCTGGCGCGATGTTGCGGGTGGCGTGGTACTCGTCCTGGTCGCAGGCTGCTCGAGCCTGCCCTGGGGCGGCGCCGGTCGTTCTACTGAAGGCGCATCGTCGTCCCCTGCGGCGACAGCGACAGCGCCCGTGCTGGGCGCGCGGGGTAGCGGTCTGTTTTCGCCTTACCGGGTCGACATTCCGCAGGGCAATTATCTTGATCGCAACATGGTCGAGCAGGTCCGCCCCGGAATGACCCGCGACCAGGTTCGCTTTGCACTCGGCACGCCACTGCACACCGACCCCTTCCGGCCTGATCGCTGGGATTATGTCTTTCGGTTCCAGCATGCCAGCCTTGATGCCGAACTGCGCCGCGTGACCGTGTTCTTCAAGGAGGACCGCGTCGAAAAGGTTCAGGCCGATCCCCTTCCCGCTGCCAACGACCCGACCGATCCTGCCCTGCCGGGCACCCGGCGTACGACCGGCCGCTTTCGCTGAACCTCAGGAGAGGCTCCATGACCGAACGACTTTCAGTGGCCGTGGCGGGTGCGTCTGGCCGCATGGGCCGAATGCTGATCGAGGCCGTGCTGGCTGCGCCCGATCTTGAACTCACTGGCGCCCTGGACCTGCCCGGCGCACCAGGGCTGAACGATGACGTCGGCCAGGCCCTGGGTCGGCCCTGCGGCGTCAGACTCACCTCCGATGCCGCAGTGGCGCTGGATCGGGCCAGAGTGGTGATCGACTTCACTCGCCCCGAAGGCACCCTGCACCTGATGCAGACCTGCCGGCAACGGGGGGTCGGCATGGTCATTGGCACGACCGGATTCGACGCGCAAGGGCGCGAGGCCATCCGTCAGGCCGCTCAGTCTATTGGCATTGTCTTTGCGCCCAACATGAGTGTTGGCGTCAATGTGACGCTCAAACTGCTCGAAATGGCGGCCTCCATGCTGGGGGCGGACTACGACATCGAGGTCATCGAAGCCCATCACCGGCACAAGGTCGACGCGCCCTCGGGCACAGCGCTGCGCATGGGTGAGGTCATTGCGCAAGCGCTCGGTCAGGATCTGGACCAGGTCGCCACCTGGACCCGTCATGGCGTCACCGGCGAGCGGGAGGCCGGCCGGATCGGCTTCTCGGTGATCCGTGGCGGTGACATTGTTGGTGATCACACCGTGCTTTTTGCCGGCACCGGTGAGCGGATCGAAATCACGCACAAGTCCTCGAGTCGCGCCAACTACGCCCAAGGCAGCCTGCGTGCCTGCCGCTTCCTGGCCACGCAGCCCAAGGGACTGTTCGATATGCAGGATGTCCTGGGTCTGCGCCGCAGCTCGGTCTGAGGACACGCCCCAGGGCATGCGAATCCTTTGCTTGCTTGCTGCACTGGGTCTTCATGCCGGATTAGGCTGGGCTCTCGTCAACATGAACCTGCTTTTTCCTCAAGCCGATACTGCGCCCCAAAGCATTGCGCCCGAGGTCAGGACAAAGCCGGCCGAACTCCTCGCCAGGGTCGAACTGCTTCCTGCCCAGAGCGCGGTCACGCCGGTGAATCAAGCCCGGCCCAAGGCTGAGGCCAGACCCGCCGTTCCAGTGGCCACGGCAACGCCGCCGCCCCGGGCACCCGCATCGCAGGCCCCCGTGCGCACTGCAGCGCCCGCGGCATCGGCCGATCGGCAGACCGCGGCCGGGCCTGTAGCCCTGGCGCCGACTGAGCCAGGCGCGCAGGGCCCTGCCCCGAACACCATGCGGGCCGCCCCTGACGAGCCCAGGGCAGCGGCTGGCAACGCAGCGTCTGCCCAGGATTCCCGCGCTTCGACCGTGGACACACGCGCGTCGCCCACCGAGACGCGCCTGGCGACGGCCGCTGCTGCCGCTGCTGCTATTCAAGCGGCCCGACCAGAACCGGCAGCAGCCGCGCCCGCAGCACAGACGGCCCCACCCCGAGCCGATGCCAGCTGGGCCGGCAACACGCCTCCGCCCTATCCCCTGGCCGCCCGGCGCCAGGGGGTCCAGGGCACGGTCCGGCTCGACCTGCTGATCGCGGCCGATGGTGGCGTCGCCGAGGTCCGGCTGCGCGAATCCAGCGGATCGGCGATTCTTGATCACAGCGTCATGCAGACAGTCAAACGCTGGCGCTTCATTCCAGCCACTCAGCGAGGTCAGGCGGTTGCCGCCTGGTATCCCGCATGGGAGTGGGTCTTTCGCCTTGAGGGCGGTTCATGAATCCGACATCTTCCGCAGCAACGGCCTGGTCCCACATCGCCTCGGGCGACGGCGTGAGCCGTGCGATTGCGGTGTTCCTACTGGGCATGTCCATTCTGAGCTGGACCCTGATCCTGTCGCGATCCCTGTTCAGTTGGCGCGCCTCGCGCAGCCTCGATGCCGCCATGGGTGGCTACTGGGCCACGCCCGATCCCGCAGCACGACTGGCCTCGCTCAAACAGGCAGACCGATGCGGGCTGCTGCTGCCGATGGCCCAAGCGGTCGCGGGCGTGAGCACACCCGCTGAGCGGACTCGGGCGCTGCGCGAAGCCCTGGGCGCAAGCCGCAGGTCCCTGCAGTCTGGTCTGACCGCGCTCGCATCGGTGGCAAGCACTGCGCCCTTTGTCGGACTGCTCGGTACCGTGTGGGGCATCTACCATGCCCTGATTGGCATCTCCGCCAGCGGACAGGCCAGCATCGATCGGGTTGCGGGTCCGGTCGGAGAAGCGCTGATCATGACTGCAGCCGGCCTGGCCGTAGCCATTCCGGCCCTGCTGGCTTACAACGCCCTGGTGCGTACGCAGCGTGAAATCCTGATCAGGCTCGAAGGCTTTGCACACGATCTGCAGGCGCCTGCGTCAGAGACGCGGCAGACATCATGAGTCTGGGCCGATTCGGATCGCAGGAAGAGCCCTCGGCACCGATGGCAGAAATCAACACCACACCGATGGTCGATGTGATGCTGGTGCTGCTGGTGATCTTCATTGTCACTGCGCCCCTGCTCACTCCGGCCATCCGGCTGGATCTGCCGCGCGCCGAGGGGCAGGCCGGTCAGGCTGCCGATGCCACCGTGCTGCTGGCCATCGATGCCCAAGGCAAGGTCTTCTGGGATGGTGAAGCGCTCGACTCGGATGAGGCGCTGGGCGAGCGCATGCGCCAGGCCGCCAAGGTCGATCCCCTGCCCTCGCTTCAGGTGCGAGCCGATCGCGAGGTACGCTATGAGCGTCTTGCCATCGTGATGGCAGCGGCACAGCAGGCCGGCCTGTCCAGGCTCGCCTTTGTCACCGCTCCAACCGACGCCAAAGAAAGGATCAGGCCAGGTCCCTGATACGGCATCGCAAGCACCCGAGCAGTACCCAAAAAAATAGATCAGCTGCCCCTGATCGACACGGAGACACGGTGATGGCCCTGCAACATCATGACTGGATCGCGCACCATGCGCGCCACGCCCCCAGCGACCTCGCCCAGAAAGACCTCTATTCGGGGCGCAGCTTTACCTATGCACAGATGAACGCACGGGTTGATGCGCTGGCGCGCTGGCTGCAGGAGTCGGCTGGAGTCAAGCCAGGCGAGCGCATTGCCACCCTGTGTCACAACTCGACCGACTGCAACGAGATCATGTTCGCCGCGGCCAGGGTGGGGGCCATCCATCTGCCGATCAACTGGCGACTGGCGGTGCCCGAGCTTGAATTCATCCTGAAAGACGCTGAACCTCGGGTGCTATTTTTCAGTGAAGAGTTCACCACGCAGGCGGGCGAGCTGAACCAGCGCTGTCCACTGCCTCACCTGGTACTCAAACGCGAGGGCCAAGACAGCGACTATGAACGCATCATGGCCCAGGGCGGCGCGCCCGAGCGGCCCCATTTGGCCTTGCTGTCCGACCCCTGGATCATTCTGTACACCTCGGGCACCACGGGTCGCCCCAAGGGGGCGCTGATCACCTACGAAGCGCAGCTCTTCAATGCCATCAATGCCACTTGCAAGACCGAGCTCACCCGCCGGTCAGTGGGTCTGACCTACCTGCCCCAGTTTCATGTGGGCGGCATCTGCCTTTATGCCTCGCCCTGCTTTCATCTGGGTGCGCCGGTCCAGGTCATGCGCCAGTTCGATCCGCAGCAGGCGCTCGATCTGCTGGCCAACCCGGCCAGCGGCATCACCCATGTGTTCGGCGTGCCCACCAATTTTCTCTTCATGAGCCAGTTGCCTGGCTTCGAGCAGGCCCGCTTCGACCATCTGGTCAGTGCCGGCGTGGGTGGCGCAGCAGCACCGATTGCGCTGCTGGAGCGCTATGCCGAAAAGGGCCTGCTGTTTCAACAGGGCTGGGGCATGACCGAAACCGCATCGATCGGCACGCTGCTGAGCAAGGAGCGTGCGCTCGAGAAGATCGGATCCTCCGGCCAGGGCGTGCTGCATGTGCAGTTACGAGTCATTGATGACCAGGGCCAGGACCTGCCTGCAGGCCAGACCGGTGAACTGCTGATCAAAGGCCCCACCGTGACGCCCGGCTACTGGAAGCGGCCGGAGGCCACCGCAGCCAGCCTGCAGGAGGGCTGGCTGCGCACGGGCGACGCGGCCTACATCGATCCCGAGGGATATGTGTACATCGTCGATCGCTGGAAGGACATGTACATCTCTGGCGGCGAGAATGTCTATCCGGCTGAAGTGGAGGACACGCTCTATCGCCTGGGCGGCATCGCCGAGTGCGCCGTGATTGGCATTCCCGATGAGAAGTGGGGCGAGGTCGGCCGGGCCTACATCGTGCTGGAGGCGGGGGCGTCACTGAATGCCGACGATGTGCTGGAGCACTGCGCGCGCAACCTCGCGCGCTACAAGATTCCCCGCACGGTGCGCTTTGTGGCCGAGTTGCCGCACAACGCCACCGGCAAGGTCACCAAGCACGCCCTGCCCCGGGACTGAAACGCATCCTCGATCGCAGACCACTCGATCGACGACCGCTCAGGCGCCATGCCGAGCCCGCTTACCGTAGACAGACTGTCTGCGCCTAGAGGGTGAACCGCAGCGCGGAGACCAGTGCACACGGGGCCAGGATGCCACCGGTGGCTCGCCCCTCCCAGGTATCGAGCTGGGGCATGCGCTCGGCACGGCTGCCCAGGGCTTCCAGGCCCTCGGGCCCGAGCGCGCGAAACAGGCTGTCATCAAAACGCATGGCCGCGATTGGCGCGACGGGCTCGCCCTGCTCAACCCACAGGCAGGCAAAGCGTGTCATGCCGGTGACGCGACAAGCATCACGGTCTGAATAGTTCAGGTACCAGAGATTGGAGAGCAGCACGCCAGTGCCAAGTCGGGCAAGTGCATCGTTGTCGGCCAGCGTGCCGCAGCCCACGACCACCGACTCGGGGGTTTCCTGTGCATTGGCCGCATTGCTGCTCAGGCCAAACTCGCGGGCGGTCGCGGGCGAGACCAGCCAGTCTGCAAAACGGCCCTGACGAATGAGGTCGATCTGGCGCGTACGGGGATAGCCATCGGCCTGAAACGCTGGAGCGAATCCCGCATCCAGATCTTCTCGAAGGTTGAGTAGCGGAGAAAACGACGCCTGCCCCGAACGCAGGCGAGCCAGCGGAGACTGTCCCGAGCGATGGGCACGCGCCGAGTAGCCTCCCCAGTCGAGCATGCCCAGCAGATCCGCCAGCGCACGCGGACGCAGCAGGGCACGATAGTCTGCGGGCGCCAGACGTCTCGCGGGCCGCAGCAACACGGCCGCCTCGCGACGGGCTCGCATGACCGCATCGGCCAGCGCATCGGCATCGGCTTGTTCGCCCGACCAGCCGAACTTCACGGCCCGGCGATCGCCCGTGTGAGGATCGACCGGCAGATGGATGGAGCCGTCCACGGCAATCGAGGCGCGCTCGAACCATTGCGCGGATCCTGCGCTGCTGCAAAAGCCACGCCCCAGGCGACCTGCGGCGATGAAGCCCACGAGTTCGCCTTCGCCGTCGTGCGCCGGATCAACCGTGTCCTCAGCACCAGAGGCAAGAACCTTGATCAATGCGTCCAGATCTTCCGGATGGACGGATCGGCCGGCGACATCCTGGCTGACGACGGGGTCACGACAGACATCGAGCAAAGGGTCGTCCTCGCTGTCCTCGAGTATGGCCCGCAGGGTTTGAAGGGCCTCATCCATCTGCGCGTGCAGGCTGCAACCTTCATCGGAGGTCAGTGTGAGGGTCAGACTCGCCTGGCGCGCCCCGCGAATCAGGCGCACCGAGGCCTGTTCCTTGCGCACACTGCCGGCCTGCCGGATACGCCCCTGGTTGATCCGGATGAAATGGGAGTCCTCAGCCTGCAGCCACGCACATGCAAACTCCTCCGCACGCGCCAGTGCCTGCAGGGCATCGGCAAGTTCGGCAAAGCGGTTCTGAAGTAGCGGGGGGCTCATGCACCTGCCCCGCCAAAGACCTCGATGCCTCGGAACCTGCAGGCAGGCGAGGCATGGCCGACCCGGATGATCTGGCCGGGTTCGCCCTTGCCGCAAAAGGGGGTGCCCAGCACCTGCACCGTACTGCGATCGCCAACGCCGTCCAGACTGCGCCAGAAGCTCGAGGACACGCCGCGGTAGCCCGGGTTGCGTACAACCGTGGTGAGGCGCCCGTCTTCAATGCGCTGGCCCCACTCGCAGCCGAACTGAAATTTGTTGCGCGCATCGTCGATCGACCATGAGGCATTTGTGCGCATGTAGACACCGTGCTCAATGCCTGCAACCAGGTCGGCAAAACTGCTGTGGCCCGGCTCGAGATTCAGATTAGCCATCCGGTCAATCGGCGCCCGATGCCAGCCGACAGACCGCGCATTGGCCGTGCCCTCAAGCACGATGCCCTGCGCGCGGGCGCGTGCACGAGACAGAGCACTGCCCAGAGGACGCAGCAAAATTCCGTCACGAATGAGCGCCACCTGTCGCGCCCGTTCGCCGTCATCATCGGTGGCGTAGCTCGCCAGTTCGTTGCGAACGCCTGGATCAAAACTCACATTGAGCAAAGGCGATCCATAGACATGGCGACCAAAGAAGTCGGGCGTAACAAAGCTGCCCCCCGCAAAATTGCGCTCGTCGCCCAGGATGCGGTCGAGCTCCAGCGGATGGCCGATCGACTCATGAATCTGGAGCATCATCTGATCCGGGGCGAGCAGCAGATCCATGATGCCCTCAGGACATTCAGGCGCCTCGACCAGCTGCAGCACCTCGTCAACCAGACGTGCGCCCCCGCCGATCAGGCCACTGGCCTCGATCACCTCAAATCCGCCCTGCTGACAAAAGCCGTTGTACTGCCCGCCCAGCGTCCGGGTCTGCGCGATGCCGCCGCGCAGTGCCGTCACCTCAAGGTTGGGCTCCACGAACTGGGTACGCGCCTCGCTCACCAGCCGATCGTCAAACCACAGCCGCTGATGGGTACGCGTCACCGTGAGCCGGGCAGCCCAGTTCACGATGTCGGCATGGGCATGCAGGGCCTGCGACTCACGTCGCAGCAGCTCAATCAGATTCGAACGTGGGGGCAGGGGCGGCACGTCGGCCATAGGCTGCACTTCAGCCGTCTGC
>JBEELY010000367.1:0-3807 GCA_041167925.1 Pseudomonadota bacterium
TGGTGGGCGGTGCAGGGTTCGAACCTGCGACCCCTGCCGTGTGAAGGCAGTGCTCTACCACTGAGCTAACCGCCCGGTCGGTCGCAACGGGCCTGCGTGCGTACGCAGCGGCGATTCCCGGAAAGAATGAGATTCTGCCATGGCCAACCGTAAGGGGCAAATGCATGGCTTTGCGCCACACTGCGGGTTTACGCAAAGACTTAGGAGACTCGCAGGATGAATCCCTTGGCACCCCAGCCCGCGCCGGGCGCAGAGCACCGGGACGGCCTGCTCGAAGGCGTTGTGGTGGTCGACTTCACCCGCGTGCTTGCCGGCCCCTATTGCACCAAGCTCATGGCTGATCTGGGTGCAACCATCATCAAGCTCGAGCGCCCGGGGGAGGGCGACGAGGTGCGCTACTCCGGCATCCAACTGGATCCGGCGCGTCCCGACCGCAGCGCCTATTTCGCACGCATCAATGCTGGCAAGCAGTCCATCGCCCTGGATTTTGCGAACCCTGCAGCCCGGGAGGTCGTGTTCGATCTTGTGCGTCGGGCCGATGTGGTGGTGGAGAACTTCTCGCCGGGGGTAATGGCTAAGTACGGATTTGATGAACCCGCTTTGCGGGCCATCAAGCCCGATCTCGTCTATTGCTCGATCTCGGGTTTTGGCCAGACCGGCCCCCTGCGCTCCATGCAGGCCTATGCGCATCTGATCAATGCCTTCTCGGGCATGATGGAACTCGAGCGGGCCGGCACGCTGGCTCCGAAAGCGGCCAATCTTCAGGCTGCAGACGTGCTCGCCGGAGGCCAGGCCTTTGGTGCCATCAGCGCCGCGCTGGTCAGGCGTTTTCGCTACGGCAAAGGTGCGCACATCGATCTCTCCATGCTCGAATGCCTGATCTGCGCTGATGACATCAACTTTCCTGCCCTGCTCAATGGGGGCGAGGCGTTGCGCCGTCCTCGTATCGGCATGGTGGTGCTGCCAGTAGGGCAGGGCGGCCAGCATGTGGCCATGCAGCTGGGCAATGCGCCCGCCATGTGGGAGCGCATGACCGAGGTGCTTGGGCGTCCGGATCTGAAAGATGACCCGCGTTTTGCCACTTCGGCCCTGCGTCGCGAGCACTGGGGCGAACTGGTCAAGGTCATGGCGCATTGGCTGGAGCAATTCGACAGTCGCGAGGCGGCGGTTGAAAAACTCGCTGCAGGTCGTGTGCCTGGCGTGCCCATGCTGATGCCCGAAGAAGTGATCCAACATCCACACCTCAATGCCCGCGGCGCCTTTCCGGAGTTGGACCATCCGGTGAGCGGCAAGGTCCGGGTCACGGCCGCGCCGTTTCAGGTCGATGGCGAGCCCACCGTGCCGCGTGGCCCTGTGCCCTACACGATTGGCCAACACACCGATCAGGTGCTCAAGGGCTTCCTTGGTTACAACGATGCTCAGGTGCAGGCACTCGCAGCGACAGGCGTGCTGGGGGCGCGTTGATCTTGCGACCGAGGGCCTGCATGGATGCAGCAACCCTCGGACGGCTTAATCCGCCGACAGGATCTGGACCAGCTCGGCCCGCGCCCCGGGCTCAAGAATGACGGGATCGTGCGGCTCGCAGTTGGCCGCCTCCACACACAAATAACCCGGCCAGGCATGCGCCGGCACATCGCCCAGGGCGGCATAGCCAGGCGCACCCGCGTTCCAGACCACGGTGCTGCCACTGCCTTGCGTGGTGATGCGGATCGTCCTCTGCAGCAGAGGATCTTCAATCCGATGTTCGCTCGCTGTTTCCAGGTAGATGCGGTCGCAGGCCTCATCAAACTGCCAGGGCGCGTGCTGTGTGAAACGCGCCAGGCCTTGAAGGTTGTCCAGGTAATCCCGGCCCTCGAGCCCATGTAGCCGGGCGTGATGCACATCGCCCACCCGTAGGTAGGTATGCAGGGCCTGCGTCAGGCGCACCGGGGTGTCGCTGTCATTGCGGCTGATCAGTCGCACCGTGAGGGCGGACCCGATCTCAAGCTGCAATTGGGCCGTGCAGGCTGCGGGCCAGTCGCTCTGCGGCCAGCCTCCTCGCGGTGCGACCAGCTCAAGCACCACCTGGACCGTTCCGTCTGCCGACTCCCGGGCATGACGCAGTGCCCATGGCATTCGACGGGCAAAACCATGCTGCACGGCGCTGGGCACTTGCCCCTGCCGGGAGAACCACGGCCAGCACACCGGAATGCCGCCTCGGACCGGACGTCCTGACTGCAGGCGCGCGGGCGAGCACCAGAGCAGGTCACGTCCATCCTGGGCCGGAATGAAAGACAGCACCTGTGCGCCCTGCAGGCCGATCTCGCAGCGAGCCAGCGGCGTGTCGATCAGCAGGGTGGGCAGGCCCTGCCAGCGGGAATCGATGATCATGCCGACATCCTACCGACTAGAATCGGTGACACGCTTTGCGCCAAACGCACGCATACAAAGCGACACAAAAACGAGAGGAGACTGAAGTCATGAAGACACTGCCCCACACCGGTTGGAGTCGTGGTGAGATTGATGCTGCACTGAGCTCCTTTTCAGGTCAGGACAGCCAGTGGCGTGAGGGGCGTGTGCCGCTCTATGTCTTTGGTGGTGACCCTCAGGCTTCCGAGGTGGGTCGCGACGCCTTCTTCCGTTTCTTTACTGAAAACGCGCTAGGCGGCAAGCGAGCCTTTCCTAGTCTCAAGCAGATGGAAGACGACGTTGTTGCCATCGGCCTCGATCTCTTTGGTGCACCCGGACGGGGCGCAGGCTTCATGACCACCGGTGGCTCAGAAAGCCTGTTTCTTGGCGTGCGTGCCGCCCGAGAACATGCGCGTCATACCCGCGGCCTGCGTCGGGGTGAAGGCAATGTGGTTTTGCCCGACACGGCCCATCCGGGGTTCACCAAGGCCACCCAGTGCATGGATCTGGATGAGCGCCGCGTGCCGGTGATGGCAGATGGTCGCGCGGATGTGGCGGCCATGGCCGCAGCCATCGATGAGAAGACCGTGATGATTGGCGGCTCGGCGCCCTGTTTTCCGTACGGCATCTTCGATCCGATCGAGGCTCTTGGTGAATTGGCCCAGAAAACCGGTGTGTGGCTGCATGTCGATGCCTGCGTGGGCGGCTGGATTGCACCGCATGTACGGGCAATCGGTCGTCCGGTACCCGCGTTTGATCTCTCGGTGCCCGGGGTCTCGTCGCTCTCGGCCGATCTGCACAAGTTCGGCTTTTGCCCCAAGCCCGCCTCCACGCTCTTTTTTGCAAGCCCTGAGCGGGCCGCCTTCGCCGGATTCGATCTCGACTGGCCTTCGGGCCGCTACAGCACCAGCACCATGGTGGGCACACGCCCGGGCGGTGCGGTGGCGGGCGCTTGGGCCACGCTGCACTTTTTGGGTCAGAGCGGCTATCAGCGTCTGGCCCAGGGCTTGATGGGGGTGCGTGATGCCTATGTGGCCGGCATTGAAGCGCTTCCCGGCTGGCGGCTTGTGGCGCAACCCACGCTCACGGTCATGGCTTTTGGCGATCCTTCACTGGACATGATGCGGGTAGCGCAAAAGCTGGGCGAGCGTGGCTGGGTGCCCGGCGCCACCAGCCGGCCGGCGGGCTTGCACCTGATGCTCTCCATGCTGCATGAACCGTCCTGTGCGCCTTACTTCAAGGACCTTGCAGCCATCGATCGCGAGGTGCGTGAAGAGGCAGCAAAGGGCGCAAGTGGTCAGCGGCTCACGGCACGCTACTGAGGGCCCAATCCACTAGAATTAGGCCCATGAGTACGCCCACACCCTCGTCCCCCGTCCGCACCCGCTTTGCGCCTTCGCCCACCGGTTTTTTGCATAT
>JBEELY010000019.1:0-5410 GCA_041167925.1 Pseudomonadota bacterium
GTGTCCGTACCGAATTCGGTGCGTAGCGCATCGGCCTGCAGGCCACGTTCACGCAGCACACGCACCATGACTGGTACATCGCCATGCGTGACCAGTACCCGCGAGGCGCCCGTGGCCGCGATAGCCTCATGCAGCCCTGGCCAGTCGGCATGATCGGACAATACGAAACCCCGATCGAGGCTGCGCCGCCGTCGCATGCCACGCACCGCCATCCAGCCCGAGGCAAAGGCATCCGAGGGCTGGACCAGACGTTTTGCCCAGGGCGACCCCAGGGCCGAAGGCGGCGCCAGCACCAGGGCCCGCGCCAGGCTGGCCTTGTCGGCAAGATCGGTGATGCGGCTGGTCTGGGGCAAAGCCACTCCCGCAGCACGATAGGCCGCGTTGATGGGCTCGAGTGCGCCATGACACACGATCGGCCCGATGGAGGCATCGAGTCCGGACAGAATGCGTTGCGCCTTGCCAAAGGCATAGGCCAGCAGCAGGCTGCTGCGTCCTGCCTGTGCATTGGCCTGCCACCAGGCGTTGATCTGGGCAAAGATCTCGGCCTGTGGCGCCCAGCGATAAATGGGCAGACCGAAGGTCGATTCGGTGATGAAGACATCGCAGCGCACCGGATCGAAGGGGGTGCAGGTGGCGTCGGGCTGCACCTTGTAGTCGCCGCTGACCACCCAGACCTCGCCACGATGCTCCAGGCGCACCTGGGCTGAGCCGAGCACATGCCCTGCCGGATGCAGGCTGACGCGCACACCCTGATGTACGACAGACTCGCCCCAGGCCAGACCCTGCAAGGAGATGCTGCCCAGCCGTGCGCGCAGCACGCCCTCCCCCTCTTGCGAAGCCAGATAGTGCGCATGGCCCACGCGGGCATGGTCGGCATGCGCATGCGTGATCACGGCACGATCGACAGGACGCCAGGGGTCGATGAAAAAGCCTCCGACCTCGCAGTACAGTCCCTCGGGACGCAAGCTCAGCAGGTCAGGCATGAGGCAGGTGCGGCCATGGCTATGCTCATTGATCGAGCCGCTCACCCGAGACCCTTACGCCCAGACGAAGCAGCCCGTAGGCCAGCCATCCTGACAGACGCTGCCACCAAGGCCTGCGACGCACATGATCCATGAGCACCTGCTGGGCGCCCTCGCGGATGTTCTGCTCGAGGCAAGCGCGCAGGGTGTGTGCAAAACCGGGGTCTTGCACCACCACATTGGCCTCCCGCGAGAGCAACAGCGAAAAAGGATCGATGTTGGATGACCCCACCGTAGCCCAGTCATCGATGACCGCCACCTTGGCATGAAGAAAGCTGCGGGTATATTCGTGAATCTCGATGCCGCGCGAGAGTAGGGAGTCGTACATCGACTGCGCCGCGCGATGCGGCAGGAAATACTCCATGCGCCCCTGCAGCAGCAGGCGCACCCTGACACCACGATCGGCAGCTTCTCGCAGGGCACGGCGAAACCTGCGGCCCGGAAAAAAATAGGCGGTGGCAATCAGGACCTCATGCCGGGCCTGGCCGATGGCACGCAGGTAGGCGCGCTCGATCGCACGACGGCGGGTCAGGCTGTCCCGCAGCACCAAACGTGCAGACCTGAGGCCGGCCGGACCGCGGCGTGAGCGGCCTTCCGGGCCCGCCGCCTCGTCTGACTCGAGATCCGGCCGTCTGCCATGACCCGATAACAAGGACCCTGAAGGCCTGCGCAGACCCAGATTCCGCTCGATCGCTCCGGGGGCGCAGACCTGCTCCCACAGACGCACCATTGTCTGCCGTACATCCCTCGCCAGGCGTCCGCCCACGCGCACCGCGTAATCCAGCCGCGGATGCTCAAGAACGCCATGGTTGGAATCCCAGAGGTCATCCAGCACATTGATGCCGCCCACGAAACCGACCATGCCATCCATGCAGGCGAGCTTGCGGTGCAGACGACGCAGCCGCTCCCGGTCGAGGGTCAGCAGCGCAGGGACCGGCGAAAAAATCTGCAGTTGCACGCCTGCTTCGGTCCAGAGCGTCACGTAATCCTCAGGCACCGGTCGGGTCCCAAAGCCATCAATCAGCACCTTCACGATCAAGCCGCGACGGGCGGCCTGCGCCAGCGCCTGCGCCACACGGTCGCCGGTGGCGTCTTGCGAAAAGATGTAGGTCTCGAGCAGGACTTCGGTCCGGGCCTGCTCGATTGCCGCGATCAAGGCCGGGAAAAACTCTCTTCCGCTGCGCAGCAGCTGAGGGATCAGGTCGGCAAAGGCATCGTCAACAACGGGCTCGGCCTCGGACGCATTCGCAGCGGACGGCAAGTTCCGGTCATCAGGAAGTTCGTTCACCATGACGCATCAGGCTGCGATCGCGAGGTCGGCCACCAGCGGCGAGTGATCGGACAAGCGGGCCCACGCCGGTCCTCTGAGGACACGCGCCTCGCGCACCTCGAAGCCGCGCTGATAAATGCGGTCCATGCGCAGCCAGGGCACCAGCGCCGGAAAGGTGCGTGCTGCGCCCATCACTTCCTTGACGGCCAGATGCTCGGTGAAATGCCGGGTGAGCCTATTGCGCCAGTCGTTGGAATCACCGGCAATGAGCAGAGGCGCATCGGCCGGCACGGCCCGTTCGATCCAGCGTACCAGTGCATGCGCCTGGCGCTCGCGGCTGCGAGCAAACAGCCCAAAATGAATCACAAAGCAGTGCACCTCGCGTCCGGCCACTACAACCACGCAATGCAGGACCCCTCGCTTTTCCAGGGCATGGTCTGAAAAGTCGCGGTTCTCGCGGCGCACGATCGGATGGCGCGAAAGCAAGGCATTGCCATGATGGCCATGCAGGTAGTTGGCATTCAGGCCGTAGGCCGTCTCGAAACTGTGGCGATGTCCGGGCGAGCGGGCCAGGAACTCTTCCTGAGGCTCGGCAGGCCAGTGCTCGAATCGATCAGCATGACGCTCATTGCGGCCCTGGACTTCCTGCAAAAAGATGAGGTCGGCATCCAGGTCATGCAGGCGGTGGCGCAGGCCATGCACCTGCGAAATGCGGCGCAAGCCGAAGAGCTCGCGCATCACGCCCTTGTGAATATTGTAGGTGGCTACCCGCACCGGCTCAGCCATGGCGGATGAGCTGCCCCTCGCGACGCGGCAGCTCTCGGATGGCCTGCACATTGGTCCAGGAAAAGCAGCGTTCGGCGGCCTGCTCCCAGGGCAGCCATTGCAGCGCGAGATGCTCGCGCGGGGCAATGCGCACCGGAGTCAGTGCAGGCACGCACAGGCTGAACACATGCTCGGTATTGTGGGTCACTCCGTCTGGATAGCGGTGCCGCCAGTGCGGATAGATCTCGTAGCGGTTGGTATGCTGCCAGTCGGTCAGTCGATGCCCGGTCACGTCGATGCCGGTCTCTTCGTAGACCTCGCGGCTGCAGGTGAGCTGCAGAGGCTCCTCGAGCGTGTCCTTGCTGCCGGTGACCGACTGCCAATAGCCTGGACGATCCGCCCGCTCAAGCAGCAGCACCTGAAGATCCGGGGTGTGAATCACCACCAGTACCGATTCGGGAATCTTGTTGCCCATGCGGATCAGGATTCAGCCCTGGCCTGGTGGCAGGCCGAAGGCCTCAGGCCTTGGCCTCGCCCCGCAGACGAATGTGCAACTCGCGCAGTTGCCTTTCGTCGACCGCCGAGGGCGCCTGCGTGAGCAGGTCCTGAGCCCTTTGGGTCTTGGGGAAGGCAATCACGTCACGAATCGATTCGGCACCCGCCATCATGGTGATGATGCGGTCCAGCCCGAAGGCGATCCCGCCATGGGGCGGCGCGCCATACTGCAGCGCATCGAGCAGGAAGCCGAACTTGGCACGGGCCTCTTCAGGGCCGATATTCAGCGCCCGGAAGACCTTGCTTTGAACTTCTTCGCGGTGAATCCGCACCGAGCCGCCGCCAATCTCCCAGCCGTTGAGCACCATGTCATAGGCCTTGGCTAGACACTTGGCCGGATCTGCGGTCATGAGGTCTTCATGGCCGTCCTTGGGTGCAGTAAAGGGATGGTGCACGGCGACCCAGCGGTTCTCTTCGGGGTCGTGCTCGAACATCGGGAAGTCCACCACCCAGAGCGGTCGCCAGGCATTTTCGAACAGCCCCGAGCGCTTGCCGAACTCGGAGTGACCGATGCGCACCCGCAGGGCACCGATGGCGTCGTTGACCACCTTGGCCTTGTCGGCACCGAAGAAGATCAGGTCGCCATCCTGGGCACCGGTGCGCTCGAGCAAGGCCTGCAACGCGGCATCATGGATGTTCTTCACGATCGGCGACTGCAGACCCTCGCGGCCTTTGGCACGCTCGTTGACCTTGATGTAGGCCAGGCCCTTGGCACCATAAATGGCCACGAACTGGGTGTAGGCATCGATCTCACTGCGCGACATCTGGCCGCCCTGCGGCACCCGCAAGCCCACCACCCTGCCGTCAGGTGCATTGGCAGCAGCGCTGAAGACTTTGAAGTCGACATCGCGCATGAGATCGGTCAGGTCGGTGAACTGCAGCGCCACCCGAAGATCAGGCTTGTCGGAACCGTAGAGACGCATGGCCTCGCCATAAGCCATGACCGGAAAAGGCGAAGGCAGGTCAACACCCTTGGCGTCGCGGAACACCGTGCGAATCATGTCCTCGAAGATCGCACGGATTTCATGCTCATTCAGGAAGGAGGTCTCGCAGTCGATCTGGGTGAACTCGGGCTGACGGTCCGCGCGCAGGTCTTCATCGCGAAAGCACTTGGTGATCTGGTAGTAGCGATCGAAGCCCGAGACCATCAGCAGCTGCTTGAACAGCTGCGGGCTTTGGGGCAGCGCAAAGAACTGGCCTGCATTGACCCGCGAAGGCACGAGATAGTCGCGCGCGCCCTCGGGCGTGGACTTGGTCAGCATGGGGGTCTCGATATCAATGAACCCCAGGGCATCGAGATAGCGACGCACCGCCATCGCGACCCGGTAGCGCAGCATCAGATTGTTCTGCATCTGCGGACGACGCAGGTCCAACACCCGATGGGTCAGGCGCGTGGTCTCGGAGAGATTGTCATCGTCGAGCTGGAAGGGTGGCGTGACCGAGGCATTGAGAATCTCGAGGGTATGACAGAGCACCTCCACCTCGCCGCTGCGAATGCCGGTATTGCCGGTGCCCTCAGGCCGACGCCGGACCAGGCCAGTGATCCGCAGACAGAACTCGTTACGTACGCGCTCGGCCATGGCGAAGGTTTCGGCACGGTCAGGATCGCAGACCAGCTGGGCAATGCCCTCACGATCGCGCAGATCGATGAAGATCACGCCGCCATGGTCCCGACGACGCTGGACCCAGCCAAACAGGGTCACCACTTGATCGAGATGATCGGTGCAGAGTTCTCCGGTGTAACAGGTGCGCATGTCAGGCCTTGGGAATTGAGGAGGGTCCGGACGCCACGGGCGGA
>JBEELY010000103.1:0-4007 GCA_041167925.1 Pseudomonadota bacterium
ACGAAAAAGGCGTGCTCACCAAGGAGCAGATCGGCTTGGAGGTGCCCTTTGGATCCGCCAAGGCGCTGGTGCAACTGGCCGAAATGACGGCCCGCGGCGAGGGCTTTGGCAAGGAGATCGGCCAGGGTAGCAAGCGGCTTACGGCCAAATACGGGCATCCTGAGCTGTCAATGTCGGTCAAGGGCCAGGAGTTCCCGGCCTACGACGCGCGCGGCATTCAGGGCATGGGCCTGACCTACGCCACCTCCAACCGGGGCGCCTGCCACCTGCGCTCCTACACTGTCGCCTCCGAAGTGCTGGGCATTCCGGTCAAGACCGATCCGCTCACCACCGAGGGCAAGCCCGAACTGGTCAAGGCCTTCCAGGACGCGACCGCCGCCTTCGACTCCTCTGGCCTGTGCGTGTTCACCACCTTTGCCTGGACGCTGGCTGATCTGGCGCCTCAGGTGGCCGGTGCCTGCGGCGATGAGTTCTCGATGGAGTACCTCAACGAACTCGGCGAGCGCATCTGGAACATGGAGCGCGACTTCAACAACCGCGCCGGCTTCACGCGCAAAGATGACGATCTTCCGCCGCGCCTGAAGACCGAGGCTGTCACGAGCGGTCCTGCCAAGGGTCTGGTGGCCGGCATCGACAAGATGATTCCGGAGTACTACAAGATCCGCGGCTGGGATGAAAACGGCCAGCTCATGCCCGAGACCCGGGCACGGCTGGGTCTCTGAGGCTCCTGACGGCGCTGTGTCCATGAAGCACGTGATCATCGGTAATGGCCCGGCCGGCGTGGTGGCCGCTGAAACGCTGCGCAAGCGGCGCCCTGGCGACGACATCGTCCTGATCGGTGATGAGCCCACGCCGCCGTATTCCCGGATGGCCATTCCCTACCTGCTCATCGGCAACATCGATGAGCGGGGCACCTGGCTTCGCAAGGACGACGGTCACTTCGATCGACTTTGCATTCGCCAGGTGCGAGGCCGGGTCACGTCGATCGACACCTCGGCGCGCTGTGTTCATCTCAGTGAAGGTCAGCGATTCGAGTACGACCGTCTGCTGATTGCCACTGGGTCCACTCCGGTGCGTCCGCCCATCTCAGGTCTGGACTCGCCCTTTGTTCAGACCTGCTGGACGCTGGCCGATGCGCGCAACATCCTGCAGCTGGCCAAGCCGGGTGCGCGGGTGCTGCAGATGGGCGCGGGCTTCATTGGCTGCATCATTCTCGAGGCGCTCGCCCAGCGTGGCGTCAAGCTCAGCGTTGTCGAAATGGGTGACCGCATGGTGCCGCGCATGATGGGTGAGGTGGCTGGCGGCTTGATCAAGCGTTGGTGCGAGACCAAAGGCGTCCGTGTACTCACCTCCACCCGGGTGGAGTCGCTCTCGCCCGGCGAAGGCGCCGATCCGATTCGGGCGAAGTTTTCCAATGGCAGCACCGAGCCCTTCGATCTCGTGATCCAGGCCACCGGGGTGCGGCCCAACATCGGCTTTTTGTCGGGCTCGGCCATCAGGTGCCTGCAGGGCGTGCTCACGGATACCCGGATGCAGACCTCGGTGGAAGGCATCTATGCCGCCGGAGACTGTTCCGAGTCTTACGACCCGATCACCGAGCAGACCATCGTGTCCGCCATTCAGCCCAATGCAGTTGATCAGGCGCGTGTTGCGGCTATCAACATGAGCGGTGGCTTCGCTGAAGAAAAAGTGGTCACACAGATCAACGTGCTTGATACCCTTGGCCTGATCTCCACGTCCTTTGGTCAATGGCAGGGCGTGAAGGATGGCGAGCATGCCGAACTGAGCGATCCCGACAATTTCCGCTACCTGAGGCTGGAATTCAGCGACGATGTTCTGGTGGGGGCCAATAGCCTGGGCATGACCGAGCATGTTGGCGTTATGCGCGGACTGGTGGAGGGGCAGGTCAAACTGGGCGACTGGAAAGACCGGCTCAAGGCCGATCCCACCCGGCTGTCCGAGGCCTATCTTGCAGCGACCCAGGCGGCCGAACCCTTCCAGGGCAGGGCGCGGGGCACCTCCCGGTAATGGAATCCGGCGCCCGCGGGCTGATGAACCGCGCTGCTTAACGCTCGCCCCGGGCTCACCTCACGCTCCCATCAAGATCACGTGAAGATCACCTTCAAGCTTTTTGCCATGCTGGCTGATCATCTGCCCGATCAGGTCGATGGCGCGCGCCGTGATGGCAATCTGATCGTGCTTCAGGTGCCTGAAGGCACCACCGTGCAGCAGATGATCGAGCGCTTTCGCCTGCCAGAAAAACTCGTTCATCTGGTCCTGGTCGACGGACGCTACATCGAGCCCACCCATCGCGCCACGCGGGTGCTGCAGGAGGGCGAGGCGCTCGCCATCTGGCCGCCCATCGCGGGCGGCTAATGCCCTTCTTCGGTTTCGATCGCGTCATGAGTTGCACGCGCGCCGATCTGGCGCGCTGGCTCACTGAGTTCTCTGGCAGTGACCACGGCATGGCCACCTCGGGCGAGGCGCGCATCGCGCTGCCTTGGGGCGAATTGAAGGTGACGACTGAAGAGTTGCCCGAGCGGCGGATTGGCATGGCCCGCTTCAAGGCGCTGCAGGTGCGTTTTATTGCACCTGAGAGCGACGAGGCTCAGGCGCAGGCGCGCGAATGGATCACGCGCTTTGACCGCCATACCCAGCGCGGCGGCGGCTGATCCCCCCGCTGTGGCCAGCGCCTCGACCGGTGCTCGGCCTCAGCCGCGCTGACACGGTCAGCCGTCTCAGACCGGTTTTTTCTGCAGCAGCATCACGCCATTCCTGACCGCGATCACTTCGGCCAGGATGGAAACGGCAATTTCCGCTGGCGTGCGGCTGCCGATGTCCAGTCCGATAGGGCCGTGCAGTCGCGCAAGATCGGTGTCGGTCAGGTCAAAGAGCTTGAGCCTCTCCTTGCGCTTGGCTGTATTGCCACGCGATCCCAGGGCGCCCACATAAAAGGCCTCGGATTTCAGCGCTTCGATCAGCACCAGATCATCGAGTTTAGGATCGTGCGTGACCGCCACCACGGCGCTGTGCGCATCAAGCCTGAGCTCAAGCACGACATCGTCAGGCATGTTGCGAGTAAAGGTCGTGCCCGCAACATCCCAGGTCAGGTGATATTCCTCGCGCGGATCACAGACGACCACTTCGAAGTCCAGCGCCAGCGCCATCTGCGCGAGCACCCGAGACAGCTGCCCGGCGCCAATGACCAGCATGCGCCATCGCGGCCCGAAAATCTGCCGCATGCGCTGGCCTTCCAGCGCGAAGGCATCACCGCGCTGGGCTGCCGACAGGCTCACTTCGGCGGTATCGAGATTCAGTTGCCGCGCGATCAGCTCGTGTTGCCCGGTGCGCTCGAGTAGCGCATTGATCCAGGTCGCATCGAGGAGGGGCTCCTGAACGAGTTCGAGCGTGCCGCCACAGGGCAAACCGAAACGGGCCGCCTCGTCCTTGCTCACCCCGTACGTGATGCGCTGCACCTCGTTCACGCGCTCGCCCTTGCGAACGCGATCGATCAGATCGTCTTCCACGCATCCACCCGAGACCGACCCCACCACCAGCCCGTCATCGCGCACGCACAACAACGAGCCGGGCGGACGAGGGGCTGAGCCCCAGGTCTGCGCTACCGTGACGAGCCAGACCTGACGTCCGGCTGAAAGCCAGTCGCGCGCCTGAGTCAGAACCTGCAGATCGAGACTGTCCATGAAGCAGTCCTCAGGCCGGGCCTTTGCCGCTCAGCCAGGCCATGAGGGCGGCCGCCGCAGTGAGGGCCAAGGCCCAGCGGATCCAGCGTTGTCGGTCCTCGCCTTTCGGCCCCGGCTGCGTTTGAATCTGCGCTTGTCCCTGGTCTTCGGTTTGCGCCTTTACCTGCGCTTCGGCCTGCTCCTGCACCTGGGCCTGAGCCTCGGCCTGCGCCTGCGCCTGCGCCTGCGCCTGCGCCTGCGCCTGCGCCTGCGCCTGCGCCTGCTCGGTCAGCGCTTTTTCGAAGGAGGCGAAAAATTCGTCCGCGA
>JBEELY010000135.1:0-7072 GCA_041167925.1 Pseudomonadota bacterium
AGGGGGCTGTACGCCGCCCCTGGTCAGCCAGTGGATGCTGAGCAACATCAGCAAAGGCCTGCGTGCCTCACAGACGCATGCCAATACATAAACTCAAGCTGGAATTCATGCCAGAGGCGACGCAAAAGAACTTTTCGCGCCTCAAGGACGACCCCAGACTGGCTGGCTTCACCCTGGTTGGCGGCACCGCATTGGCCTTGCAAATTGGGCACAGGATCAGCGAAGACCTGGACTTCAACATCTTTGGCCAAAAATTGCCCATCAAGGCCATCGATGGAATAAGGGCCGTTCAGCAGTTACGGCCTTAATTGAACGGCACCGTCTTCATCAACAACCGCACCCAGGCGGTCCGGCTTCCCGTGGACGTTCGATTCCCCGAGGGTGTCCACAAGGTGGACATACGCATCAAAGGTCAAGAGCGCATCATCGCCCCCGTCGGTCAAACTTGGGACAGCTTCTTCTCAGGCGGTCCGCAGGTGAGCGATGACTTTCTGCCCGAGCGCGCCTCCCAGAAACAAGCAGAGCGGGAAGCGCTTTGATGCTGCGCTACCTGCTTGACACCAACATCGTCATCTACGTGTTGAAACGCCGCCCAATCGAGCTGCTCTCCAAGTTCAACGCCAATGCCAGTCGCATGGCGATCTCATCCATCACCCTGGCCGAACTGATGCACGGCGCCGAAAAAAGCCAACGCGTGAACGAGAACCTGTTGGCCATCGAGGACTTTTGTAGCCGTCTGGAAGTCCTGCCCTATGGGGCCAAAGCTGCCCAGCACTACGGCGCCATTCGCGCTGCTCTTGAAAAGCTCGGCCAACCCATCGGGGTGAACGACTTGCACATCGCAGGACATGCCAGAAGCGATGGCCTCGTGCTCGTGACAAACAACATCTCGGAATTCCAACGGGTGCCTGCGCTCGAGCTCGAGAACTGGGTTGCCGACCGTGACTGAGGGCTCGAGACTATAGGGCTACAAATTCCATAATTTACGAGCCGAAAATCCGTGATTTACGTTCGCACTGACCCAAGTAGTTGCCGCGCGCCGGCGATCTTGCCCACCTGGCGTGGCCCCTTCAGGCTCACGCTCCAAACCACAGCTCCAGCGGCATGCCTCCGGTGCCGAGGCGGATCGGACGGGCTGCGGGAGTCAACTTGAGAAAGGCCTCAAGTCCGGGCACAGGGCGGGAGGCCAAGCCTGATTTCACTTCAATGGCCAGCAGGTCCTGCCCTTGCTGCACCACAAAATCCACCTCCTGCTGCCCCTTGTTCCAGTAGCGGATCACCGGCGCCAGGCTGCTGTGCTCAGGATGACGGGCAAGCAATTCGGCCCCAACCGCACTCTCGACAAATCGCCCCCATCGCTCGGGGCTCTGCCTCACGGTGCTCAGGTCTTCACCCGCAAGCACACTGGCGGCACCCATCAGTGCAGTATTGAAGACCTGCAGCTTGGGGCTGGAGCCGCGCTGCCGGACCACCTGTCCAGCAAACTTTTGCAATCCGCAAACGATTCCGGCGGCCTCGAGCAGGGACAGATAATGCGCCAGGGTGGTGGTGTTTCCTGCGTCGTCGAGCTGCCCCATCATTTTCTGATAGCTCAGGATCTGGCCGCTATAGCGCCGCGCCAGATCGAACACGCGGTGCATGAGGGCTGGCTTGAGGACCGGCGCCAGCATCAGGACGTCCTTGCCTAAAGTGGTCTCAATCAGGGCGTCGTTCACATAACTGGCCCAGCGTCTGGGCTGCCCGATCAGCTCGGCGGCGCCCGGATAGCCGCCATAGAACACGAACTCGTCCAGGCTCAGGCCAAAGGCTTCGCGCATCTCGCTGAAACGCCAGTGTCCAAGCCGCGTGACCTCAAACCGCCCGGCCATGCTTTCACTCAATTCGCGTGCAATCAACAATGGGGCGGATCCCAGAATCACCACACGAAGGTCGCGACCCGCCGCTCTGTCCTCGTCCCACAGACGCTTGACCTCACGGGTCCATTGAGCGACATGCTGGATCTCGTCGAGCACCAGAACGCAGGCCCCAGCCTGGGCCGCCAACAGTCGGGCGGCCTCCCACTGTGACGAAAGCCACACACGCCCCGGAGCTGCAGCCCCATCGGCACTCGCGCTGTGCTGGGCCAGACCCGGGCTTGCGCTCAGTCGGGCCAGGGCCTGGCGCACCAAGGTGCTCTTGCCCACCTGGCGCGGACCAGCAAGCACCTGCAAAAAACGTCGCGGCTCCTGCAAACGCTGAACCAGGCCCGTCAGTTGAGGACGCTCGAACAATGAATTCATTTTTACACTCCGGATTGAGTAATTTTACTTGATGCATTGAGTAATTGAAGTCTGCTCAATTCGGTCTGGTCAATCCATTAAGCGGAGATCCTCGACGGGGTAAGCTCATCGCCACAACACCGGAGACACCGCCCATGAGCACCCCGATCGCCACGAACGACCGCATCAGCCCGACCGACCCCATCCAGCTCGGCGGCGCGCCCGGCTCGCCCTACACCCGCAAGATGCTGGCCGTGCTGCGCTATCGGCATCTGCCCTACCGGTTCATGATCCTGAATCGCTACAACACCGCCATGCCCATGCCGAAGGTGCCGCTGCTGCCGACCTTCTGGTTTGCCGATGCGCAGGGTGAGATGCAGCCCGTCACTGACTCCACGCCCATCATTCGTCGCCTTGAGCGCGACTACAGCGGCCGCAGTGTGTTGCCCACCGATCCGGTGCTGGCCCTGCTCGACGAGCTCTTTGAAGACTATGCAGACGAGTGGCTCACCAAAGCCATGTTTCATTACCGCTGGCATTACGCCGATGACATCGATCGTGCGGGCGAAGTGCTGCCGCGCTGGCGCGCCATCACGGCCTCTGAAGAGACCATTCAGCAACTCAAGCAGCAGTTCTCCGATCGCCAGATCTCGCGCCTGCGTTATGTGGGCTCGAGCCCCGAGACTGCGCCCGTGATCGAGTCGAGCTACGAGCGCTTTCTGGATCTGATGGATGCCCATCTGCGCCGCCATCCCTTCCTGATGGGCGAGCGTCCGGGGGCGAGCGACTTCGGCCTGTTCGGTCAGCTCACGCAACTCACCCACTTTGATCCCACGCCCATGGCGCTCACGCTCAAGCGCTCGCCCCGGGTCTTTGCCTGGGTTGATCTGATCGAAGATCTTTCAGGGCTGCCCGTGAATGATGAGGGTTGGCTGAGCCGTGAGGCGGCGGTAGAAAGCCTGCGCGATTTGCTGGGCGAAGTGGGCCGCACCTATGTGCCCGTGATGCTTGCCAATGCCCAGGCGCTGGTGCAAGGCAAGGAGCTGGTCGAAACGCAGATTGAAGGCCTGCGCTGGGTGCAGCAGCCCTTTACCTACCAGGGCAAGTGCGTCAAATGGCTGAGGGAGTCCTGGCAAAAACTCGTACCCGCCGATCAGGCGTTTTTGCGAGGGGTGTTGGCAGAGACCGGGTGCTTGCGGCTATTTGAAGACTGAGCCGAGGTTTTCCTTGTGCATCACGACGGCCTCCACAGCTTGAATGGCACATGCTGAACCGCATGAACAAAGTCCTGATCGGTCGATAGCAGGGTCAGCTTGTGCCTGCCGCAGAGCTGGATCAACAGCGCGTCGATCGTGCCAACTTGAACACCCGCGCGGCGGCAGACGTTGCGCACCTCGGCAGCTGCAATGTGATCAATCCGATCAGGCAAGACCAAGGGCAGTGCACGAAAGCGCTCAAGAATGGCGGCGGCGGCACGAGGCCCATTGAAGCCTTGAAGTAACTCCTGAAGAACCAGCCCTGTTGTCACTACGGCATCGGAACCTGCAAGGGCCTCTTGGAGTACGCGTACTTCTGGAGCAGTTTTGGAGCCATCCCGACGCAGTGCCAATGACCAGACACTTGTATCAACGAGGAGGGTCATGAGCGGCTTCGCTCGGCCTTGTAGTCGTAGCTTGAGTCCCAGTCGAGCTTTCCAAACAGCTCGGCAACCTTGGCCTGCTCCCGGCGAGCAATGAATTCCTTCAGCGCCAAGGTCACCGCTGCCTTCTTGGTTGGCTCCCCGCTGAGCTCAAGAACCTTATCTAGAAGTTTGGGGTCGAGAGCAAGATTGGTGGCCATGTGTAACTCCTTGTGTAAAAGCCTACACAAAGGAGCAAATGCAGGCAAGCGCTGAGACCTCGCGTCCGGGCGCCGCGCCTTGACGACACGCGATCGCCCACCGACCATGGTGGCTGTTTAGACCATCCACAACACACCGGAGACACCCAATGAGCGCAAGCGCCACTTTCAGCCAGGCTTCCGATGGGGTGGGCCTCATCGCTTTCGAGAACCCGCCGCGCAACTTTGGCAGCACCGACCTCGCGCGGCGCCTGCTCGAGGCTTTTCAGGCGGCAGCCGATGCCAAATGCAAGGTGGTGGTGCTCGCCTCCGACAAGCCCGGCATCTTCATCACGCACTGGTCTTTGGCCGGCATCATCGAAACGCAGCGCGCAGCGCCCGCAGCCACCAGTCGCAGGCCAAGGCAGCTGCCTATCTTTGATTTCATCGAGACCTCGCCCATGGTCGTGATCGCGGCCAACAACGGCCAGGCCTGGGGCGGTGGCGCCGAACTCTCATGGAGCTGCGATCTGCGCATTGCGGCGGAATCAGCCACCTATGGCCAGCCCGAGGTGGCCCTGGGCATTATTCCGGGCGCGGGCGGCACCACGCGGCTCGCCCGCCTGATCGGGCCCACCAAGTGCATGGAGATGATCCTCGACGGTCGACCCATCAGCGCCCGCGAAGCGCTCGCCCTGGGTGCGATCAACAAGGTGGTGCCCGATGCGCAACTGCGTCAGGCAGCGCTCGACTGGGCCGCGCATATCGCGCGCTGGCCCGACTGGTCGCTTGCCGCCTGCAAGCGCAGCCTGATCGATGGACGCGACCTGCCCCTCGAGGCCGCACGGCGCAACGAGAGCGCAATCTTTCTGACCGTGGCCCGACGCTAAGATGCCATCGCCCTGATGGCCGCAGCCCAGGCGCGTTATGACGCGGGCGCTGACTCTTGGGAGGCTTTGCAGTTGAAGGGCTGAGCTCTTTCGCTTTAGGGGCCTGAGCGTAGGTCAGAAAGCATGCGCCCGGGTCGCGGCTCAGACGGCCTGCAGTTCGAAGTGCACCTCGCGCCCCATCGCAGTGGCGATGTTGACCAGCGCGTCCAGAGAAAAGCGCGACACCCGGCCCCGAAGAAGATCGTTCATGCGCGGCTGGGTCACCCCGCAGCGCTGAGCGGCTTCCGTCTGAGTCCAGTGGCTCTCTTTGACGATGGCCGTGATCTGGCGCATCAACTCCGAGCGCGCACGCAGGTTTGCCGCCTGTTCGGGCGTATCGGACAGGGCATCCCAAACGCTGTTGTAGGACTCCACCGCAGGTGCAGTCTTCTTGCTCGTCGTGCTCTTTGCGGTCTTCATCTGATTTCCTTGGATAACTCAAGCCACCGTGTCCTGGCTAATTCAACATCCCGAGGACTTGTCGTCTGGGTTTTCTTCTGGAACGCGTGCAACACGGCCACACAGTCCTTTAGGCGTGCGGTGTAGATCACGCGATAAGTCCCTGACTCATCCCAGATTCGAAGTTCCTCCACACCCTTGCCAATAGACGGCATGGGCTTGAAGTCGTCGGGCTGCTCGCCGCGCTGAACCTTATCCAACTGGTAGCCGGCGTCTTGCCGGGCGTCGTCAGGAAACTCCCTCAGACGCTTGAGGGAGTCACCAACGAAACGGATGGGCTTCATGAAAGTAATATATCCGTGTGGATATAAATGAGCAAGCCGGCTCTAGAGCTTCGTCAGGCGCCTAGTCACCCCTGCCTCGCCCGGGCTGCGCCGGCCTCGTACCAAGGCTTGCTCGCATTGACCACCTTCACCACCAGCAGCATCACGGGCACTTCGATCAGAACGCCCACCACGGTGGCCAGTGCAGCGCCCGACTCAAAGCCAAAGAGGCTGATCGCCGCAGCCACCGCGAGCTCAAAAAAATTGCTCGCGCCGATCAGGGCAGAGGGGCAGGCCACACTGTGCGACTCGCCCATCCGACGGTTGAGCCAGTAGGCCAGGGCCGACGTGAAGAGCACCTGGATCAGGATCGGCACGGCCAGCATGGCGATCACCAGCGGCTGCGCCAGGATGGCTTCGCCCTGAAACCCGAACAGCAGCACCAGAGTGGCCAGCAGCGCGGCAATGGACCAGGGCCCGAGCCGGGCCAGCATGGCCTCGAGTGCCTGCGGCCCCCGAGCCAGTAGCGCCTTGCGCCAGACCTGCGCCAGCACCACCGGAATCACGATGTAGAGCAGCACCGACAGCAGCAAGGTATCCCAGGGCACCGTAATGGACGACAGGCCGAGCAGCAGGGCCACGATGGGCGCAAAGGCCAGCACCATGATCGCGTCATTGAGGGCGACCTGGCTGAGCGTGAAGAGCGGATGTCCATGGGTGAGCCGGCTCCAGACAAACACCATGGCCGTGCAGGGCGCAGCCGCCAGCAAAATCAGGCCAGCGCTATAGCTGTCGAGCTGATCGGCCGGCAGGTAGGGCGCAAAGATCTGGCGGATGAAGAGCCATCCGAGCAGGGCCATGGAAAAAGGCTTGACCGCCCAGTTCACGAAGAGCGTGATGCCAATGCCGCGCCAGTGCCGGCTCACCTGATGGATGGCCCCAAAATCCACCCGCAACAGCATCGGGATGATCATGACCCAGATCAGCAGGCCGACCGGCAGGTTGACCTTGGCCACCTCCATGCGACCAATCGCCTGCACCGGGCCCGGTAGCAGCTGACCCAGTCCGATACCGGCCACGATGCACAAGCCGACCCACAGGCTCAGATAACGCTCAAAGACACTCATCAGCGGGTGCCGATGTCCTTGAGTTCACGCTGTAGCGACATGCGGTCGAGCGATGCCATGGGCAGCGACAGCATGAGCTCGATGCGTCGCTTGAGCACGCGCGCCGTGTCTTCATAGGCACGCTGTTGTTGATCTTCGCTGCCCTCGACTGCAGAGGGATCACCCACGCCCCAGTGCGCGCTCATGGGCTGACCGGGCCACACCGGGCAGACTTCGCC
>JBEELY010000383.1:0-4841 GCA_041167925.1 Pseudomonadota bacterium
GGCGGCATGGGTGCCGCCGGTCTGTTTGAAATCGCCTGATCAGGATCCCTGTCATGACCATGAACCAACGTATTGTTCTTGCCTCCCGACCCGACGGCGCCGTGCGGCCTGAGAACTTCCGCCTGGAGTCGGTGCCGCTCAGTCCGCTCGAAGACGGCCAGCTCCGGGTTCGAAACCATTTCCTGTCGCTTGATCCCTACATGCGTGGGGCCATGAACGAAGGCAAGTCCTATCGGGCCGCACAGGCCATCGACGACACGATGGTGGGCGGCACGGTGGGCGAGGTGGTGGAGTCGCGCAACCCCAAATTTGCCGTCGGCGACATTGTGGTGGGTGGCTATGGCTGGCAGCTCTATGGCCAATCGCGTGGAGAAGGCCTGCGTAAGGTCGACACCTCACGGGTGCCCATGCAGGCCTATCTCGGCGTGGCCGGCATGCCGGGCGTGACCGCCTGGGTGGGGCTGAACCGGATCATCCAGCCGCAGGCGGGCAATACCGTCGTGGTGTCGGCGGCCTCGGGGGCGGTGGGTTCGGTGGTGGGGCAGCTCGCCAAGGCCCAAGGATGCCGTGTGGTCGGTGTGGCCGGTGGGCCGGTCAAGTGCGAAGCGGTCATCCGCGACTATGGCTTTGATGCCTGCGTCGACTACAAGGCGGGTCGCCTCTACAAAGACCTGCAGGCGGCTGCGCCCAATGGCATTGACGGCTATTTTGAAAATGTGGGCGGTGACGTGCTGGATGCCGTGCTGCCGCAAATGAACGCCTTTGGCCGCATTGCAGTGTGCGGGCTGATCGCCGGCTACAACGGCGAATCGATTCCGGTGCAGCAGTTCCGCCATGTGCTGATCAGCCGCCTCAAGGTGCAGGGCTTCATCGTGTCTGAGTTCCCGGATGCCTGGCCGCCGGCCCTAGCCGAGCTTGCCCAGGCCGTAGCCGAAGGACGCCTCAAGTACAGCGAGACCATTTCGAAAGGGCTCGAATCCGCACCCCAGGCCTTTATCGGACTGCTGCGGGGCGAAAATTTCGGCAAGCAGCTGGTGCAACTGGTCTAATCTTGGGGTTCGTCTTTGGGCCTGCTCCCACGCAAGAGGGGGGCGGGTCCTGCTCAAATGCCCAATGCATTACCCAATTCAAGGAGACCTCCCATGAACGCACCGCAATCCTCGCTACGCGCCCAAGTCAGCGAACAGGAATGGCAACTTCGCGTCGAACTGGCCGCCGTGTACCGGCTGGTCGCACTCTATGGCTGGGATGATCTGGTCTTCACCCACATCTCGGCTCGCATTCCAGGGCCTGAGCATCACTTCCTGATCAATCCCTATGGCCTGATGTTCGAGGAGATCACCGCCTCGTCGCTGGTCAAGATCGACATGGACTGCAAGCCGCTGCATCCAACACCCTACAAGGTGAATCCGGCAGGCTTTGTGATCCACAGCGCCATTCATGAAGTCCGCGAGGATGCAGGCTGCGTGCTGCATACCCATACCCGCGCTGGTGTCGGCGTCTCGGCTCAAAAGCGTGGGCTGCTGCCGATCTCGCAGCAGGCCTCCACCATTCTGTCCTCACTGTCGTATCACGACTATGAAGGCATTGCGGTGCGCGACGACGAGAAGCTGCGCCTGCAGCAAGACCTTGGCAGTGCCCGCTTCATGATCCTGCGCAACCATGGTCTGCTGACCGTGGGCCGCACCATGGCCGAAGCCTTCCAGGCGATGTATACCCTCGAGACCGCCTGCCAGGCCCAATTGGCCGCGCAATCGGGTGGTGCCGAGCTCATCGAGGTCGGGCAGTCGGTGCTCGACACGGTCGCCCACGCAATCAGCGTGCAGCGCACCGCGCTCAGCAGCCAGGAAATCTTCGCTGCCTTGCTGCGCAAGCTGGATCGCCGCAATCCCGGCTACGACCAGTAAATACGCTCATGCACCCGGCGATCAAAACCGGGCGCCTGGTGGAAGTTCAGCCGGGCATCCATCTGCATTGCGCCGAGACGGGCATGCCCGGCGCGCCCCTGATCGTTTTCCTGCACGGCTTCCCCGAGTTCTGGGGCGCCTGGAAGGACATCCTGCCGCGCTTTGCGCAGGGCTGGTATGCGGTCGCGCCCGACATGCGTGGCTACAACCTGTCCAGCAAGCCGTCTGAACTCGTCGACTATCGCATCGAGCCCCTGGTGGCCGACATTGAGGGACTGGTGACGGCGCTGGGCTATCAGGACTGTGTGCTTGTGGCCCATGACTGGGGCGGCGCAGTGGGTTGGGCCGTGGCAATGGCCAAGCCCCATCGGGTGAAGCGCCTGGTCATTCTGAATGCGCCGCATCCGGTGCCTTTTGCGCGTCTGTTAGCAGCAGACCCCGATCAGCAAAAGGCCAGCACCTACATGGCCTTCCTGCGTTCCGAGGGCTCAGAAGCCCAGCTGGCCGCTAATGCATTTGCCATGCTGGAATCCTTCCTGTTTGCAGGCGGACAGGCTCCGGCCTGGTTCGACGACGCCACCCGCGCGGCCTACCACGCTGCCTGGGGGCAGCCCAATGCCATCAAAGGCGGCGTGAACTACTACCGAGCCACTGCCTTGCGCTCCGGAGCGGCCAAGCCGCTCAATCTCGATCCCAAGGCCTTCCTGGTCCACATGCCCACACGGGTGATCTGGGGCGAGCGTGATCGGGCCTTGTTGCCTGCGTTGCTCACCGGGCTGGATGAGGTCGTGCCCGATCTCGAAATCGTGCGACTGCCCAAGGCAAGCCACTGGCTGACCCATGAGGAGCCAGGGCGGGTAGCCGAGCTGATTCATGAATTCGCTAGCCGTTGAAGGGCGTCTTCAGGACGATGAAAACCGCTGATGATCACCTGGTGCTTGGCAACTGGTCTGAGCTTCAGAGTCATGCGGCGGCCGTTCGACAGGCGGTGTTCGTCACGGAGCAGGGCATTCCGCAGGAACTCGAATGGGATGCAGCCGATGTCGATTGCCTGCATGCGGTGATCTTCGATGGCGCGGGCGAGGCGATCGCAACAGGGCGACTGCTGCCGGATGGGCATATTGGGCGCATGGCGGTGTTGCCGCAGTTCCGCCGCCATGGTCTGGGCGGCCGGATCCTGGAGGCGCTGGTAGCTGCAGCAGCCGAGCGCGGCCACTCGACGGTCGTGCTGTCAGCGCAGGTCCACGCACTCTCTTTTTATCGGGGCCATGGCTTCGAAGCGCGCGGCGGCATCTACGACGACGTAGGCATCCCGCATCAGGACATGGTCCGCATCCTCGGACCAGAAACTTGAGAGTCGCTGAGCCCCAGGTCCTGTAGGTCGCTGAGCCCCAGGCATTGAGAGGCAATCAGTCCTGAGCCTTGAGGGCGTAGGGCAAGGGAATCAGCTTGAGCGGGCTCGGCTCGAGACTACCCTCGGGGGGAGATCCCGCGTCACCGTCTTCGCCGCGCTGAGTGCCGGCGTACAAGGCATCCTGGGCAACCAGATCGGTTCTGCATTCGAACATCAGCACGAAACCATCGCCTGCGGGCGCTGACATGACTACCTGACCAACTGCTTCGGCCTGCCCTCGGGAGAAGATGTCGGAGCCTGGTGCGGGAAGAGATCCCCGGGCCTCACCAAGAAACATGCGTCTGCGCAGCTTACCGAGATATTGGCTGCGGGCCACCACCTCCTGGCCTGGATAGCAGCCCTTGGTAAAGCTCACGCCATCCACCGATTCGAAATTGACCATTTGAGGCACGAAGCACTCGGCGGTCTGCGCCATGATGCGCGGCACGGCGGCGAGTACTTCTGCCATTGCCCAGGCAGCCTGGTGCTGGTCCGAGGCATCCAGCCAGGCCTGCGGCAGACTGTCGAGCAAGCTTCGATCGACAAACAGCATGCTGCGTGCCAGGGCCGTGTTGTCTTGAGGTCCGACTTGAACGACAGGCAGGCCCACCCACATGGCCCGCTCGCCCTGGGTTCGAACTTCCTGCGGCCCAAGTCTGGTAGCGCCGTCGGCGCCTTGCATCCAGTGCGCAACATCGCGATGCGCCTGCGCACCCATGACCCCTAATACAACCCATTGGTCACTGACATCTTCCACCTTGGCCTTGGCCCTAAGCACGAACATGGAAAGGCGTTTGGCCAATGGGGCCATCAGGTCTGCCGAGACGGCCCACCAGAACTGTCCGCCCGAGCGCCATAGCCTGCCGCTTGCGGTCAATCTTCCCTTGGGGGAGCAGTAACCCGCCCATCGAGCCTGGCCTTCTGGCAGGCCCTGAACATCCTGGGTGAGCTGGCCCTGCAAAAAGCTGCCGGCATCAGTGCCGCTGACCCTGAGCAGTCCTAGAGCAGACCGCGTGCCGGCTTCCAGGGGAGTCACGGCATCCAGAGCGGAGTCATTCAAATGGGTAGGCATCACTGGATTGTAGGCATCACTGAATGATCGAACCAAGTCTTGCCGGATGCTGCGGAGGCTCATACCAGGAACCCGGCAGCGCATCGTCTTATGATAGGCCCGATGAAGCGTTCTCCTCGCTGGTTCCACATCCTGGGCATAGTCGCCTTCCTGTCTGGCATGGCTCTGGCTGCAGTGGCATGGGCTTATGCATGGCGCCCCCTATCGGTGCAGGCGCTGCCGATGGACCTCGAAATTGAGAGGGGTGCGATCGGTGCGACCCTTGCAAGCAGCCTGCAGGCCCAGGGGCTGGAATTGCCCGCCTGGGCACTGGCGGTGGCGCTGCGACTGCGCGGCGATTCGGTTCGTATCAAGGCAGGCCTCTACGATTTTCAGCAAGCCCCCAGCCTGAAACTTCTGCTCGACCGCCTGACCCGGGGTGAGGCCTCTCAGCGCGAATTTGCGCTCATCGAGGGCTGGAGCTTCAAAC
>JBEELY010000401.1:0-3147 GCA_041167925.1 Pseudomonadota bacterium
CATGGCAACCCTTTTTTTGGATAGTTGCCCCACCATAGTGTCCGGACAGCGTCCTGACAAGTGTTTTTACAAAATGTGCCCATGATGCACCGCTAATACCCCAAAAAGCGCCAACCAAAACGGCGGGGCAACACCACTTAAAACCGCGTGCAATCGGTACGATTCGAATTCACGTTTTGGACTTGCTAATTCAAGAGGTTTTGAGCAGAAAGCCGTCTCAACAATTCGAGTACCCCATCAAAGGGTGACTTTCTTCAAGATCGGGGAAAGTTTCTGAAGAAAAAATTCAATCAGATCAATCAATTGCAAACAGGCGCTTGAAGGATTGAAATATTGAAAGAAGTCACTGGCGGAGACGGAGGGATTCGAACCCTCGATGCGCTTTTGGCACATACTCCCTTAGCAGGGGAGCACCTTCGGCCTCTCGGTCACGTCTCCGGTAAAGCGAAATGGTATCACGCAGAGGCACGTACGGCCTCGGCGCCACGCTCAATCCGGCTGGTTCTGCAGCTTGAGGATGCGGTCGATACGGTCTTCCACGGTGGCGTCTGAGCCGCCCTTCCACTGAAGCACCTGCAGCACCACCCCGTTGGCATCGCGCGGACGCAGCACCACTTCGCTGCGGTTGCTGAACTCGTCACGCAGCGGAATCTTGTAGCCCTTGTCTTCCACATCGGCGATGAAGCCGGCCAGGTCATCGACCTCCAGCCCCATGTGGTGCAGACCTTCGCCATGCTTGTCGATGTGCTGGTTGATGAAACCATCGGGCTCAAGCGACTGCACCAGCGAGAGGATGTTCTCGCCGATCTGCATGTAGGCCACCTTGACCATGCCGGCCTTTTCCTTGAGCACCTCGGTGCGCACATGCACCGCATTGAGTAGCTTTTTGTACTGCTCGGTGGCTGCGTCGCAATCGCGGACCGCGATCGCAACATGGTCGATGCGCTTGATTCCCGCCATGGTCAGGCTCCCTGTTCCAGGTCAAAGGCCTTGTGAAGGGCTCGAACCGCCAGCTCGAGGTACTTGTCTTCGATCACCACCGAGATCTTGATCTCGCTGGTGGAGATCATCTGAATGTTGATGCCTTCTTGCGACAGGGTCTGGAACATACGGCTGGCGATGCCCACATGCGAGCGCATGCCAATACCCACCACCGAGACCTTGCAGATCTTGGGATCGCCCACCACATCGCCTGCCTGAACAGCCGGTTTGACGACGGTGTTGAGCACCTCAAGCGCCTTCTGATACTCCCCCCGGCTGACCGTGAAGGAGAAATCGGTGGTGCCGTCCATCGACTGGTTCTGGATGATCATGTCCACGTCGATGTTGGCATCAGCCACCGGTCCAAGGATCTTGTAGGCCACGCCGGGGCGGTCGGGCACACGAGTGAGGGTGATCTTGGCTTCGTCCTTGGCGAAGGCGATGCCGGAAATGACGGCCTGTTCCATGCTGGAATCTTCCTCGAAAGTAATCAGCGTGCCGGAGGGCATTTCCTCTTCAAGCGGCATGTCGGGCGATGTGAGGCTGGAGAGCACGCGGGTCTTGACGCGGTACTTGCCTGCAAACTCCACTGAACGGATCTGCAGCACCTTGGAGCCCAGGCTCGCCATTTCGAGCATCTCTTCAAAGGTGATGCGCGGCAGCCTGCGGGCCTCGGGCACGATGCGCGGGTCGGTCGTGTACACGCCATCCACATCGGTATAGATCAGGCACTCCTCAGCCTTGAGGGCGGCCGCCACGGCCACCGCCGAAGTGTCGGAGCCACCGCGCCCGAGCGTGGTGATACTGCCCTTTGAATCGATGCCCTGAAAGCCGGTGATGATCACCACCCGGCCGGCGTCGAGATCGGCGCGCACACGGGCATCGTCGATCGACTCGATGCGGGCCTTGGTATAGGCGCTATCGGTGCGTACCGGTACCTGCCATCCTGCATAGCTGATCGCATCCACGCCGATGGCCTTGAGGGCCATAGCCAGGAGCCCCACCGACACCTGCTCGCCAGTGGAGGCGATCATGTCGAGTTCGCGAGGATCGGGTTGGGCCTGAATCTGTGTGGCCAGACCAATCAAGCGGTTGGTCTCGCCCGACATGGCCGAGGGCACCACCACCATTTGATGACCGGCCCGATGCCATTTGGCCACCCGGCGCGCGACATTCTGGATGCGTTCAACCGAACCCATCGAGGTGCCGCCGTATTTGTGAACGATAAGTGCCATGAAGATCGCCTCCGGAAGGCGGTCATTGCAGTAAAACCCGCTATTTTACTTGACTTCGCTGAGTCCGAGCCGTTGCGCGTTAAGCAGGCATACTGCCGCCCCAATGTGCGACGCCTTCTGCCCCCTAGTCGCCTGCGATCTGGCGAGGATCCCCCTCCCCTGTCTGCCAGAACAGGCGCAGTCCGGCTTGCGCCTGCGGCCAGTCGCCTGCCAGCTGACCAAAGGGCATCAGCCAGAAAGGCTGGTCATCGGCCAAAACCAGAGCGCAAGCGCCTCGCACCGAGACCGGCACTCCTGCTTCCTGCCAGAGCTTGCGCAATTCACGCGACTTGCCTTGCGAACGCAGGCGAACCCGCATTGAGGCCCCGGGGCGCACCAGACTCAGGCGAACACGCTTGAGCCAGTCGGCGCAGAGCCCGGACTCGACAGGCTGCGCGAGCCATCGGGAACCATCAGGCAGGTCTATCCCGTCATCGTTCCAGGCTGGCAGTGCCACAGGCTGAACTGGCGCCTGCCAGACCGGATGCGCCTGCTGCGACCAGGCCAACAGACGCTCACCCTGACGCACCAGATACCAGCCTTCATGCAACACCTGGGCATGGCTGCTGGCCGCAACCAGGCACTGATGCTGCAGGGCCAGCAGACGCGCCCGGGTGGGCATGCCCAGCCCAAGACGCGCAATCCAGGCCCGCAGCACCCTGCGCTGACGGGCCTCAGGCCAGGCGGCCAGCCGCCGCTGATCCAGGGCATGGAGCGCATGTGGCGCGATCTGCAGCGAGATCAGATCAGCATGGGCGCCCTCCTCCAGCGCTTCTCGCGACTCGCGCAGGTGCGCAAGGGCCTGAGGAAGGTGGCTGCGCAAGCCCGGCAGCACCTCGTCAATGACCGGCATCAGGCGCTGACGCAGGGCCGAGCGCATGAATTGCGGCGC
>JBEELY010000414.1:0-5531 GCA_041167925.1 Pseudomonadota bacterium
GTCGGGCGACCACGGGCCGCCCCCAGGACACCCTTGGGCCGAGCGCCGCGGCCAGGCCTTGCCGCTGCAGCGCCGCCGCGGCCTGACGGGTACGCCCATCGGGCGCGCCCGCGCCCATGACAGCCGGGATCAGCAGAACGGGTCGGTCGGGGTTCATCAGGCCATATGCATGATGGGGGCGGTTCTGCCAGGGCAAGGATGGCTCGGTTAGGATCCGAGGGTGTCTGCATCATGTCCCGCCTCTCCTACCCCTGCGCAAGGGCGCTCCACAACGCGCGCAGCCAGCCTGCCAGTACAGGGCATCGTCCTGCGCGACCTCGGCCGCGTGCCCTACCTGCAGGCCTTGGAGGCCATGCGCGCGTTCACCGCAGCGCGCGGCGCCCACCAGACCGACGAGATCTGGCTGCTTGAACATGAGCCGGTCTTTACGCAGGGGCTTGCCGGAAAGCCGGAGCACGTACTCACTGCACAAGAGATTCCAGTGGTGAAGACCGAGCGCGGAGGCCAGGTCACGTATCACGGTCCAGGCCAGGTGGTGGCCTACACCCTGATCGATCTTGCACGTCGCGGACTCGGCGTGCGCGAGATGGTCTGCCGCCTCGAAGCGGCGGCCATTGAGACCTGCGCACACTGGGGCGTGACCGTGTTGCGCAAGACGGGCGCCCCCGGTTTGTACCTAGAGGACGGCGCCAAGATCGCTTCGCTTGGCCTGAAGATCAGCCGCGGACGCAGCTATCACGGCATCGCCCTGAACGTGGACATGAACCTCGAACCGTTTGGCCGCATCAATCCCTGCGGGTATGCTGGGCTGCCCGTGACCGATCTTCATCGGGCCGGGGCCCGACCTCCTGCCCTGCCGACGCAGGTTGCGCCCTACTTCGGTGCTGCGCTGGCCCGGCATCTGTCTGAATGACCATGAACGACCCCACGCTTGCCCCCTCTGCCGACCACGACCCGAGCCTCAAGCAGAAAGGCGCCGGTAAAACCGCACGCATTCCGATCAAGGTGGTTCACGAAGGGCCCGCCCTGCGCAAGCCCGAGTGGATCCGGGTCAAGGCTGCGCCCCCGGGCAGCCGCTTCCACGACATTAAGCGCATCCTGCGCGAGCACCGCCTGCACACAGTCTGCGAAGAGGCGTCCTGCCCCAACATCGGCGAATGTTTCGGCAAGGGCACAGCCACCTTCATGATCATGGGCGACAAGTGCACCCGGCGCTGCCCCTTTTGCGACGTGGGCCATGGCCGGCCCGACCCGCTGGATGCCGACGAGCCTGCCAACCTGGCCCGGACCATTGCAGCACTGGGCCTGTCGTATGTGGTGATCACCTCGGTCGACCGGGATGATCTGAGGGATGGCGGCGCGGCGCACTTCGTAGCCTGCATCGAGGCCGTCCGTGCGGCCTCGCCTGCCACCCGCATTGAGGTTCTGGTGCCTGATTTCCGGGGACGTCTCGACCGGGCGCTGGCCATCCTCAAAGCCGCCCCGCCCGACGTCATGAACCATAACCTTGAGACCGTGCCGCGCTTGTATGCGCAGGCGCGTCCGGGATCAGACTATGCGCACTCGCTCAAGCTGCTGGCCGAGTTCAAGCGCGAGGTACCCGGGGTGCCCACCAAGTCCGGCATCATGGTCGGGCTCGGCGAGACCGACGAAGAAATCGAGCAGACCCTGCGCGACATGCGGGCGCATGACATCGACATGGTCACCATCGGCCAGTATCTGGCACCCTCACAGCACCATCTGCCGGTGCAGCGCTATGTGCATCCCGATCGCTTCCGGCAGTTCGAGGTCTATGCCATGTCACTGGGGTTCACCCATGCTGCGGTAGGTGCTCTGGTGCGCTCGTCTTATCACGCAGACCAGCAGGCCCACGCCGCCGGCATCGCCTGAGCGGCATTGATTGCGACGCGTTGACTGCAACGCGTTTACTGCGATAGCAGCGATTCGGGCAGCGAGAGGCGCGCGGGGCGTCCGGTCGGGGCGTCAAGCACCAGCCGAAGCAAACGCAGCCACTCGCGCACGATAGGCTCGGGTTCGGTGGCCAGCATCATGGGCAGTGCCTGCACCAGCTGTTCGCGATCCTGAGCGGGCAGGCGGGCGAGTTGCGCCAGGGCATGGCCAAAGGCGGGTGCCACCAGCGGGCCGGGGGTGCCGCCCACCGGATCGAGTCCGAGATCGCGAATCAGGCCATTGGCCATGCGGTCGGCCCGGACCTCATGAACATCCCCCAGACACGCAAAGACCGCGCACAGCACGCGCACATGGCGGGCGGCCACCGGCTCGGCTCCTGGCGCGCGCAGGGTGGACGGAGACAACTCGGGCGCAAGCCTGCGAGTCATGAGGGCAAAGTCGATCCAGGCGCGCGGCTGACATTCGCCCGACTGGTCGAGCACTTCGCGCAGCAGCATCAGCAGGGCCCGTCGCGGCGCCTGCTCAAGATCCTGCATGCGCGCCAATGCCAGTTCGGTCAGGGGCCAGCGCAAGGCCACGCGCGCCTGCGGCTCAAGCGCAGCCAGCAGTCCTACCACCGCAGGAAATCGCTGGCCGGCCTCGCGCCAGTCACGTCCCCAAGCGGGAGGGTGTGAGGGCACCAGATCCTGCAACAGGGCCACCAGCAATGCGCCCGCGCCCGCGCTGTCCTGAACCGAACGCAAGAGGCGGCCGATGGGCTCATCTCCTGGTCGGGGTGCGTGCAGATGCCGATGCACGCGCTCGGCCTCATCGGCGAGATGGGCGACGATGTCTGGCTCAGGACGGACCGGCGAATGCGGATCGCCCTGCTGTCGACCGGGCGCAGACGCAAGTCCGTGCGACGCAGGAAGCAGAGGACGCAACCACGAGGACCAGCGTGAAAGCAGGCGCATGCGCCGCAAGGTGGAGGGCCGGACCTCGCCGGTCATGACGCGTGACATGGCCAGTGCGAGCAGACCATTGAGCTCCTGTCGGCTCAACCGGTTCAGCGCGCCACGGCTGACCACCATGACGGTACGGGTGCGACTCCAGCCCAGCGCAAAGGCCTCGACGACCTCGCTATGTTCGATCACCATGGGCCGGGGCACGGGCAGCTGCGCTGCCAGCGCAAGAGACTCCACCAGGCCTTGCAGTCGACGATGCGAAGGATCGGCCTGCGGATCGACTTCGCGCGCCCCCAGGCGCAGCGCAAGAGACTCCGGATCTGTCTTGAACCAGCGCCAGCGTTTGGGGCCATTCAGGACTGGAACTGGGGCAGACAACAACAAAAGCCTCGCAAGAACATCAGAAATGATGCGTCGAGGCTAAAGAGCCCGCGTGTGGCGGGCGAGGCTGTGCCGATTGACGGTCAGCAGCGCGGGCTCAGCGCGAGCGGATGCGCTGCAGTTCTTCGTCCGTGATGTACTCGAAGAGCGTGACCACACGACGCACACCGCCGACCCGGCTGGCCACGGCAGAGTAGGCCGGCGCCTCACGGCGGGTGACCAGTCCCATGAGATAGACCACCTCGTTTTCAGTGACCACCTTCACGGTGTTGTGGGCCAGCGCCTTTTGCTCCACAAAGGCAGCCTTGACCCGGGCCGTGAGCGCCGCATCGGCAGCCCGCGCACTGAGGGTCAGGCGCGGTCCGACCTCGACTTCGTTGTAGACCTCGACCACGCCAAACACCTGCTGGGCATGTCGGCCTGCATCGGCCTTAGCCCTCGCATCGGGCGCACGGCCGGTGAGCAGCACGCGCTTGTTGTAGCTGGTGACCGAGACGCCCGAAGCGCCCCGGATGGCATCCGGCAGGCTGCTGCTCACCTTCCATTCGATCTGGGTATCGTCGGTTTGTACGCCCAGGGTGCGGCGATCAAACTGCACGCCTTCTGAAGACATGGACACGCAGCCCGATACCAGCGCAGATGCGCACAGCAGGACACAGGCAGACAGACGACGCAGGCCTGGGTTCATGAGACGAAGGCGAGGGTTCATGAAAACTCCGAAGGTTCGAGGCAAAACGGCTGGCGCAAGTATAGACAGTCGACCGTCGAACAGGCCGTGAGCGCCGTCAGGGGCGCACGTGGCCAGATCAGCCAGGCGCAAACGCGGCGCGGATCCAGTGGGGTCGGCCCTGCTCGATGGCCACCACATCAAACCGGCAGGGCGGCCAGGGCTGCCTGCCAAAACGCTGCTGCAGATAGCGCTGCGCTGTGCGTATCAGCCGCTGCTGCTTGCGCCAGTCGACGCTGGCTGCCGCGCCGCCAAAACGCAATGAAGCGCGTTCACGCACTTCGATGAAGACCCAGTGCGTCCCGTCGCGCATCACAAGATCAATCTCGCCCAGCCGGCAGCGGACATTGCGATCGATCGGGCTCAGACCGTGGGCCGAAAGCCAGCGCTCAACCCGGGCCTCGGTGGCCAGGCCTTGCTGCTGACGTGGTGCCGGCATGGGGAGCGCGGATCAGAGCGTGACCTCGAGCTGGTCGAGCGCAATCGGTTGACCATTGCGGTACTGCACCGCCCTGGGCTGCCGTTCGATCCGACCCGACAGGGCCCGATGCAAACGCAATCGTCCGGTGACGCCGTCGAGCTCAAACTCCTGCTGGGCCTGCAAACGAACTCGGGCCACGCGCCAGGCATCGATGCCAAGCGCATAAAGGCGCTGCATCTCGGTGCTGTAATCGGACGGCGGACGCGGATAGGCCATGACCGCCGGATGCTGGGGCTCGGCCAGCCAGGGCATTTCGAGCAGATGCAAGCCGTCGAGTTCGGGCGCCTGTGACAGGGCCAGCAGCGAATGCCCCCACCAGGCCGGCCCGGTCTCGCGTCGCAGCAGACGGGCCTGTTCGGCGCGCAGCGCCAGAAACACCACATCAGCCCGGGCCCGTTGAATGCGACCGGCCAGGTCGGCGGGAGGCCGGGGGGTATCGAAAGACACCGGCTCGAGCAAACTGCCCCCCAGGGCCTCCCAGGCCTCGGTAAAGGCCTGCGCGCTGCGCTCGGCCACCCGGGTATCGGTACTGACCACGAGCGCGCGCGGGACGCGGTCCTTGAGGCGTGTCCGGGCCAGCTGCAGGGCCTGCTGGGCGGTCTGGCGGGCCTCAGCCTCAATGGCCAGGCTCAGAATCCATAGGCCCGAGCCGGGCAGGGGGTCCTGATCGGGCTGATTGAGCGCCAGCACCGGCAAGGCCAGGGCTTGCAGCCGGGCCAGGGCATTGACACCGTCTCGGGTGAGCGGGCCCAGGGCCATGACGGCCTGGCGCGCGCGCAGGTCGTCGAGTGCACCTTGCAGCGCCTCGGGGGTATCTGCGACCTCGTAGAGCGCGAACGCAACGGGCTGACCATCGACCTGCAGCGCGGCCTGCACGCCGGCGGCCACGCAATCGACCGCCCGATCGAAGGGCCCGCCACGGGGCGGCACCAGCAGCGCAAGCAGAGGCTGCGTTGCAGGGGCCGAGCCCTGAGCGGACAATGGCCGGCTGACCGCGCTCAGCAGCATCGCGCCCGAGGCGAGAGTCAGAGCACCCACCACGCGACGACGCAAGACACCACCCCACCCATCGGACATGGACGACTCC
>JBEELY010000152.1:0-4380 GCA_041167925.1 Pseudomonadota bacterium
TGTTCATAGGCTCGGGCGCATTCATGGCCACTCCAATCCATGCACGCGGGTGGCTCGCTCATCGAGCGGCGCATCGGGGCGGGTCTGCAGCCAGAGTCGGTGCAACAAACCCCGGGCCGTCTGCAGACGATAGGACGCACTGCCGCGCACATCGGTCAGGGGCTGGAAGTCTTGCTCCAGAGCGGCCTGCGCCTGTTTAAGCACAGATTCATCCCAGGACTGGCCCCTCAAGGCCGACTCCGTGGCCGGGGCGCGTAGCACCGTCGCCGCCATGCCGCCCAGGGCCAGTCTGAGGTCGACGATCCGCCCTGCCTCGATCTGCAGACGGGCCCCCATAGAGACCGCCGAGATGTCGCAATCGAAGCGCTTGCTGATTTTGTAGGCCCGCACTTCGGACCGACCGGAACCGCACGGCGCCTGCGCGGGCAGTGGAATCCGTACCGCCTGCACAAACTCCCCGGGCTGCAGTGCATTGCGCATGTAGCCCGCATAAAAGGCATCGAGCGGCACGACGCGCATGGCGTCACCCTGTCGAAGCTCGAGCGATGCATCGAGTGCCATGAGCACGGGAGCACTGTCGCCAATGGGCGAACCGTTGGCGATGTTGCCCACCAGAGTTCCAGCATGGCGTACCGGGGGTGAAGCAAAGCGCCGGAACATCTCGCTGAGGGAGGGCCAGTGGCTGCATAGCCGGGCCCAGCCGTCCTCCAGCGACACGGCCGCGCCGATCCGCAAGACAGGCCCACCATCGATGGTCCATGTTTCGATGCAGCGCAGGGCCTGCACGTGACCGAGATAGAGCACATCGCCCAGGTCACGGAACTGCTTGTTCACCCAAAGACCGATATCGGTACCGCCTGCCAGCAAACGCGCCTCGGGCAAGGCCTGCCTCAGGCGGGCAAATTCATCCAGGCTGCGCGGCGCCCACCAGCGCCGGACCTGCTCTGAAGGCAAGGGCGAGGCTGAGTGCGCGCAGACGGCCCCAGCATCGTGTTCGTCGCGGATCGCCTTCAGCGAAGCGACGATGTGCCGCGCGTCGAGTCGGCGATGCGGCAGGTCAAACATCTGTACCGCGGCCTCAAGAATGGGGCGATAGCCAGTGCATCGACACAAATTGCCCGCCAGAGCGTCCGCGATCACCTGGCGTTCGGGCGGATCGGTGTGCCCGTCCGCGAGGCGCCGCTCATACAGCGCCCACAAGGACATCACAAAACCCGGCGTGCAAAAGCCGCACTGCGAACCATGCGCATTCACAAGCGCCTGCTGCACGGGATGCAGGGGTTGGGTATCGGTGCCGCCTCGAAGGTCTTCGACCGTCAGCAGCGCACGTCCATCGAGGGTTGGCAAAAACTGCAGGCAGGCATTGACCGTGCGCCAGCGCAGGCCGTCGATCGCCTGCGGATCCCCTGGTTCGGCCAGGTCGGCGATCGCCACCGTGCAAGCACCGCAGTCGCCCTCGTTGCAGCCTTCCTTGGTGCCGGTACAGCCCGCGGAGGTACGCAACCAGTCGAGCACCGAACGGGTCGGGTCAGGCCATTCGGAGGGCCCGAGCGTGACGACCTCCCCGCGATGGAAGAATCGGATGGCTGAGGTCATGGGGAGGTCTGGGCTGCGGTCTGACGGAGGGATACGATCGAAAGTAGCCTCTGGCGGTCCGGATTAATATACGTTCAAACACATCAAGTCTAGTATTTATAAGATATGAACTTGCGGACAGACCTCGACAAGATCGACATCCATCTTGTCCGTGTGCTGCACACCTTGATTCTCGAACGCAGTGTTTCCCGTGCCGCCCTGAGGTTGGGTAGCGCCCAGCCTTTGGTGAGTGCGCAGCTACGCCGACTGCGCAGCCTCACCGGTGATCCGCTTCTGGTGCGTGCGGGGGCAGGCATGACATGCACCAGCCATGCCCAAGCCCTGCTGGCCCCGGCGGGTCGGCTGCTCCAGGAGGCTGAGCGCATGTTCGGCGCGCCGGCCCGAACGCGCAGCTTCGATCCTGCCAGCAGCACGCTCACCTTCCGGATCGCCGCCAGCGACTATGTCGACCCGCTCTTTCTGCCCGCGCTGGTAGCGCATCTGCAACAGCTCGCCCCTCAGACACAACTCGAACTGCTGCCGCTCACAGCGGGCTACCACTACAGGCAGGCTCTGGCCAGTGGCGAGGTCGATCTGGTCATCGGCAACTGGCTGCGCCCACCTGATGAGCTGCATCTGGGCAGACTCCTGAGTGACGAGGTGGTGTGCCTGGTGAGCAAGAATCACCCCGCAGCACGCGCGTCGCGAGGCCTGACGGTAGCGCAATACCTCGCAAGCCGGCATGTGGCGCCCACGCCGCTACAACCCCAGACGCCCGGCGTCATCGACGAGCAGCTGGCTTTGCTCGGCCTGTCACGCACGGTCGCCGTACGCACGGCTCACTTTGGTCACATCCCGCGCATGGTGGCCGACAGCCTGCTGGTCCTCACCACAGGGCGGCTCTTCTGCAGCCGCTTCACCGAGTCGTTGCCGGTCCGGATCGTGCGGTGCCCGGTCAATCTTCCCGCCATGAACTACGACCAGCTCTGGCATGACCTGACCCATGCCGCGCCTGCGCATCGCTGGCTGCGCGAGCAGGTGCGCGAAGTCGCGCGGCGCCAGGCCAGCAGAAAGAGCGTGGGCTAGATGTCCGCCATGCACACAAACCCGACCCCACACCTGCCGGGCAGCACCGCAACACCGCGCCTGGCCCTGCATGGCGATCTGCTCGACTTCACTGGAACCCCGGACTGGGGCCGCACGGACGACCCTGCCGTGCGCTGGCGGCCCGGGCACTGGATGTTGATTGACGGGGGTCGCATCGTGGCCATTCAGCCTGAGGCTCCGGGCCCTGACTGGGTCCGGTGCAATCAGGCCGGCCGCCTCATCCTGCCGGGCTTCATCGACACCCATGTGCACAGCCCTCAGCTGGACGTGATTGCCAGCTATGGCACCGCGCTGCTCGACTGGCTCCAGACCCACACTTTCCCTGCCGAGCAGCGCCATGCGGATCCGGCCATTGCCACTGCCGCGGCCACCCGCTTCCTGGACGCCCTGTTTCGCCATGGCACAACGGCCGCCATGGTCTTTCCGACCGTCCACAAGGTGTCGGCAGACACCCTGATGGCGCAAGGCCACGCGCGTGGCATGCGGCTGATTGCAGGCAAGGTTCTGATGGACCGCCATGCACCCGAGGGCCTGCGCGACGATGTCACACAGGCCGAAGCCGACTGCCGTGAACTGATCGCACGCTGGCATGGGCAGAATCGCCTGGCCTATGCGCTCACGGTCCGTTTTGCCCCGACCAGCACGCCCGAACAGCTGGCCATGGCCGCCCGCCTGTGCAAAGAAGATCCGACGCTTTACATGCAGACCCATGTGGCCGAAAACACCGACGAAATCCGCTGGGTTGCCGAGCTCTTTCCCGAGGCCCGCAGTTATCTCGATGTCTATGACCGCGCGGGCTTGCTTCATCCGCGCAGCGTGCTGGCCCACGGCATCTGGCTTGATGGGACAGACCGCGCCCTGCTGGCCGCACGCGGCGCCCACATTGCCCACTGCCCCACCTCCAACCTGTTTCTGGGCAGCGGCCTGATGGACTGGGTCAGTCTGCGCGATGCCGGCGCACGGGTGAGCCTGGCCTCCGACGTCGGGGGCGGAACCAGCCTGTGCATGCTGCGCAATCTGGCTGCGGCCTACCAGATCCAGGCTTTGCGCGGGCAGCGCCTGACCGCCTGGTCGGCGCTATCGGCCTGCACCCATGATGCCGCGCAGGCCCTTCATCTGCAGCACGAGATCGGGCGCCTGGAGCCCGGCTGCATGGCCGATCTCACGGTCTGGGACTGGGCCTGCGACCCGGTGCAGACCCATCGGCTATCCCTGGCCGCAAGCCTGCACGACAAGATTTTTGCCTGGATGATGCTGGCCGACGAGCATCACCTGCGTCAGACCTGGGTGGCAGGCCGTTGCCAATATGATGTCGATGCTGCGGCTGATCACGCGCTTGCGGCACACTGAGCCCTGAAGCCCGTCCCCCATGCTGCGTCTCGAACTCGCCAACATCCGCAAGGCCTATCCGTCGGTGGTCGCCAACGACGACGTGAGCCTGCGCGTGGCGGCTGGCGAGATCCATGCGGTGCTCGGTGAAAATGGCGCGGGCAAGTCCACGCTCATGAAGATCATTTACGGCGCGACCCCGCCCGATGCCGGCACGATCCGCTGGAACGGGGAAGCCGTGACGGTGGCATCTCCCGCGCGGGCGCGTCGCATGGGCATCAGCATGGTCTATCAGCACTTCTCGCTGTTTGACACACTCACTGCTGCCGAAAACGTCTGGCTGGGCCTGGATCGCCAGTGGTCCTTGCC
>JBEELY010000207.1:0-3792 GCA_041167925.1 Pseudomonadota bacterium
GCTCGGGTGTCCGACCGATCAATGGAAGGCACAGCGGGGTGGCCGGCGGCAGGTCGAAGTGGACAAGAGCAGGTCAGATCTGAGCCAGGCCGGGAGCGCGCCCATCCTGGTTCAGAATCCATCCTGGGTCAGAGCCGGCGGACCAGAGGTCAGCGTCCCTTGAACTGCGCCGGGCGCTTTTGCAGGAAAGCACTGACGCCTTCGGCGAAGTCCGCGCTGGCACCGGCCTGGCGTTGCGAACGCGCTTCGGCATCGAGCTGCTCCTCAAAGCTGTTCGAAGGGCTGTCCCAATACAGCCGCCGGGTGAGGGCCAGGGCTACCGTCGGCCCCTCCGAGAGCGTGCGTGCCAGCTTCAGGGCTTCGGGCATGAGCTGCTCGTCGTCAAGCACCGTGTTCACGATGCCCCATTGCTCTGCAGTTTCGGCGGGCAGCTTCTCGCCCATCAGGGAAAGCTCCATGGCGCGGGCGCGACCCACCAGGCGCGGCAGCAGCCAGGTGGCGCCGCAATCGGGCACCAGGCCGATGCGTCGGAAGGCCTGCAGAAAGTAGGAGGAGCGCGCGGCGTAGATCAGGTCGCCGAGCATGGCAAAGCTCATGCCAGCGCCTGCGCAGGGGCCATTCACTGCGGCGACGATGGGGCAGTGCAGGTCGCGAAACCGGCGCAGCGTGGGATGGAATTCGGTCTCGAGCGTGGAGCCCGCTTTGGCTGCCTTGCCTTCAGCCGATGGCTTGCGGCCCTGCAGGTTGGCACCGGTGCAAAACGCGCGGCCCTCGCCGGTGAGCAGCAGGCAGCGCACATCTTTTGCCGGGTCGCTCACCACGTCTAGCGCATCGTTGATGCCCTGGAGCATGTCGCTCGAAATGGAGTTGAGCACCTCGACATGATTGAGGGTGAGGATGGCCACGCTGCCATCGAGCGTGAGGCGGACATGCTTGAAGTCGAGGGTGGTCGATGCCGTGGCGGTACTCATGGGGTCTCCGTGCGAATGGCTGTTGTGAATCGTTCTTGGATGGCGCTTGTGAATCGTTGTTGAGAAGGCGGCAGTTTCAGGCCCGCGCCACAGACACATGGTACTCAAGCTAGGATGCGTCCATGCCGTCTGCCCCCCTGCCTTCGACGATGTCTCCCGTCCGGTCGTCTGGATGGCTGATCGCCTTCCTGCTGTCTTTCGGGCCGACCGTCTCGAACTCTTTTGCGCGCTTTGCCTATGCGCTCGTGCTGCCGGCCATGCGAGAGGATCTGGCCATTGGCTGGTCCGAGGCGGGCACGCTCGGCACGACCAATGCCATCGGCTACCTTGTCGGTGCACTGCTTGCACGCGGATGGGTCAACCGCCTGGGCAACCGGCCGATCTTTGCCCTGGGCATGGTGTTGACCGCACTGGCCCTGCTCGCCACAGGGCTCACCCGTGATCTCATGCTGCTCAACCTTTGGAGGGTGCTGGCAGGTGTGGGTGGGGCCTGGGTGTTCATCTGTGGCGGGGCGCTGTCGGGCAACATCTTTCCGGGCGAACCCCAGCGGGCCACGACCACCATTGCCATCTACTTTGCTGGGGGCGGCTTCGGTCTGGTGCTGTGCGGCCTGACCTTGCCCTGGTTGCTCGAGACTCAAGGCGCTGCTGCCTGGCCCTGGGCCTGGCAGGCCATGGGCGTGGTGGCGATGCTGATGGCGGTGGCGAGCATCCTGGCTGCCTGGCGGATCTTGGAGCCGGGTACTGTGGCCGGACGGCCCGCTCCTATGCCGGGCTCTGCCGCAGCGCCTGTTTCTGCAGCGACCCCCGTCGCCAGCACGCCTCCTGGCGCTCGAACTGCCCAGGGCTCGGCCCTGCGCCTGCTGCCTGCGCAGGCTTTGGCCTATGCCTGTTTTGGTCTGGGCTACATCGGCTACATGACCTTCGTGATTGCCTGGGTGCGTGCGCATGAGGGCGGCACGGGTCTGGTCATGCTGCTTTGGTGTGCGTTGGGCTTGGCCACCTTGGCCGCGCCGCGCCTGTGGGCCGGGCCTTGCGAACGTTGGCCGGGCGGGCGTCCGATGGCGGCCGTCATGGCGATGCTGGCCACGGCCGCACTCCTGCCCATGATGAGCGCGTCGGCCCCGGCCATGCTGATCTCGGCCACCCTGTTCGGGGCGAGTATGTTCAGCGCGCCCTCGGCGGTCAGCAGTCTCATCAAGCATGCCTTTCCCAAGCCCCGCTGGGGTGAGGCGATGGCGAGCTTTACTGTGGTGTTTGGCCTGAGTCAGATTGCGGGGCCGGTGGCCATCGGCTGGGTGGCCGACCAGACCGGCTCGCTTCAGCCTGGCCTTTTGGCCAGCGGCCTGGTGCTAGCCGCAGGTGCGCTCATTGCACTGGCTCAGCGGCCGGTGGCCGCGCCCGCGGCGGGCGGTCCTTTGAGATAGAACGAAAGCATCCAGCCCATCAGGCCGATGACCAGGCCCGATCCGAGCAGGACCACATCATGGCCGATCAGGCTATGCACTCTCGCCCAGAGCGGCACCCCCGCTGACTGGCCCATGAAGAGCGACACGGCAAACAGGCCGACCGCAGTGGCCCGGTGGTCTTCAGACATTTGTGAGGCATGGGTTTGCAGGGTGTTGTGAGCCATGTACATGCCTAGCCCATACAGCGAGCAGCAGGCCGCGGCCACCAGCACCACTGGCAGGGCACCGGGCGCGGCCTGCAGTTTCACGGAGAGCCAGACGCTACCCACCAGCGCCAGAAAGCTCAGGGTGATCATGCTGCAGCCCAGTCGTACCATGCGCCGCTCACCAAGAAAGCCGATCCAGCGCCGCGCAAACCCGCTGTAGAGCAGACCGCCCAGACCCGTGGCAGCCATGGCCATGCCGGCCTGCCCGAGCGACATGCCGGTAGCCTCATGCAGCCAGGTGGGAATGAGCGCCATGGCCGCAAAGAGTACGGCCCCCTCGATGAGCGCCGTGAGCAGCACGATCCGCGCCGCGGGCCGGGCTATGATCAGGCGGAAGACCTGCAGGCCAGATCCGGCGCCAGGCTTGGGCGGCGTGGCTGCATGGCGCAGGCGCCGGTGCATGCGCAGCACCATGAGTCCGGCCGGCAGAAACACCAGGGCCATGAGGGCAAAGGCGGCTCGCCAGCTCACCCAGTCGGCCAGCAGACCTCCTGCGACCTGGCCCACGATCATGCCGGTGATCGTGCCAGTGGACAGCCGGGCGAGCGTGGCCTGTCGCTGCGCCAATGGCACCACATCGCCCACCCAGGCGATCGACATGGGGATGATGGCGGCACAAAACACGCCAGTGAGCAGACGCGCCAGTTCCAGGCTGCGCAGGTCGGGAGCCAGCGCGCAGGCGATCGATCCCAGAGTGGCAGCCACGGTGGCACTGCCGATCACCCGCAGCTTGCCCAGGCGGTCCCCCAGGGGGCCCCAGGCGAGCTGCATGAGGCCATAGGCGAGTGCGAAGAAGGTGATCGCGCCGCTGACTTCCGTGGGCTCGGTGCCGAACTCTCGTGCCATGGCGGGCAGCATGGGATCGGCCAGCCGGATCGAGGCCATGCTGGCAAAGCCCGCCATGGAGACGAAGGGCAGGGCGGCGACAGGATTCATGGGTGAGGCGCTGTCGATGGCTGACGGGCCACCGTCAGGCCCAAGGCATGGCCAGTCATCGCTTGCGGCCTTCGAGCAGCTTGAGCACCAGGATGATGCCGCACAGCGGCAGCGTGACCGCGTTGGCCACGATCACCGGCATGGCCTGCACCAGGATGCCGTAGACCAGCCACAGGGCCACGCCCAGGGTGAAGGCGCTATACATGCCCA
>JBEELY010000274.1:0-3596 GCA_041167925.1 Pseudomonadota bacterium
CGACGCATCGAACGGATCTGAAGGCCCTGTACGGGCAACGAGTTCGAATCGGACATGGCGCAAAGCTCCCGGGATTACTGTTCGAGCTTGATGCCCGCCGCTTTCACGACTTTGCCGTTGCGCTCGATCTCGGATTTCAGGAAGGCGAGCGTTTCCTCCGGATTGCCGGCTCCAGGAATCACGCCTGTGCTTTCCAGCTTTTGTTTCACTTCGGGCGAGGCCAGGATGCGATTGATCTCGGTATTGAGGCGCACGATGATCTCGCGCGGCGTCTTGGCGGGTGCCAGCACCATGGCCCAGGTATTGGCGATGAAGGGCACGCCGCCTTCGCCCATGGTCGCGAAGTCGGCATAGCCAGGCAGGCGCTTTTCGCTTGCCATGCCGATCAGCTTGATCCGGCCGCTGCGTACATGCTGGGCCATGGCCAGGGGCACATCAAAGAGCAACTGGATCTGCCCGCCGATCAGGTCGGTCAGCGCGGGTTGGGTCCCTTTGTAGGGCACCAGCGACATCTTCAGTCCGTGGGTGAGCATGAACTGCTCCATGGCCAGATGCGCTGCTGCGCCAATGCCGCTCGAACCAAAGTTGAACTTGCCCGGATTGGCCTTGACATGGGCGACCAGTTCGGCAGCGTTGTTGGCCGGGAAGGCGGCATTGGCTACCAGGATGAGCGGAGCCACGCCCGACAAGGCCACCGGCACCAGGTCGTTCACCCCATCGAAAGGCATCTTGGCGTAGAGCGAAGGATTGGCCGAGTGCGCTGCGATCACGGTGGTGAGCGTGTAGCCGTCTGCTGCCGACTTGGCCACGATGTCCGAGCCGATGATGCTGTTGGCACCGGGCTTGTAATCGAACATCACGGGCTGGCCAAGGATCTTGCCCAGGGGCTCGCCCACAGTACGGGCCATGTTGTCGGTAAACCCGCCGGGGGTGTAGCCCACGACCATGCGGATCGGCTTGTTCGGCCAGCCTGACTGGGCCTGGGCCGAACCGCCCAGGGCGAGACCAAATGCGCCGGCAGGAAGCGCAAAGCTGATGGCACGACGGGAAGCGTTGGGCACACGTGAGGACATCTTTTGGGGTCTCCGATGATGAATGTGATGCTTGGTTGCGATGCGAATTTCGCATCGTAGTTCATCGTAGTTTATAGGGCGTTTGAAGTTACTCTTGAGCCCATGAAAACGCAGGACAAGACAGGGCAGGGAGCGCCACTGGATCCGCCGCCAGGCCAAGCCAGGGGCTTGGATCATGGCACGGGCCAGGGTCGAGGCCGGGGCAAATCGAAGCGCAACACCGCCAAGGGACGGGTGGTCGAGCCCGCGCTGGCGCAAGAAGTGGCGGGGCTGTGCAAAGGACTTGCACCGAGCCCCGAGATGCTGATCGAGCATCTGCACCGTTTGCAGGATCACCTGGGTCAATTGCCTGCAGCCCATCTGGCCGCGCTCGCAGCGCACCTGCGTCTATCGCAGGCCGAGGTCTTCGAGGTCGCGAGTTTTTATCACCACTTTGAGTGCGTGCCCGAGGGAGCTGCGCCTGCCGCGCCCCTCACGGTGCGGGTCTGCGAGTCCATCAGTTGCGCCATGCAGGGCGCCGACGCGCTTGCGCAGACGCTGAACGCATCCGTCGCGCTGCAAGAACGCGGCGTGCGCATCCAGCGCGTGCCCTGCGTGGGCCGCTGTGCCCAGGCCCCGGCGGCTGTGATCGGCATGCAGGCGATGGCGCCTGCATCGGCCCAAGACCTGATTCGCAGGATCATCGAAGAACAGGCCTCACGAACCCAGGCCTCAGGAACCCCGGCCCCAGGAGCGACTGAAATCCTGGCCTTGCCAACGCTGGCGCAGGCACTTGCCCGCGGAGACTATCAGCGCGTGCAAGCCGCCTGGTCCGGGGCGATTGCACGTGACTCCATCCTCGAGCAGATCGAGCAGGCCGGCCTGCGAGGCATGGGGGGTGCGGGTTTCCCGACTGTGCGCAAATGGCGCACCGTGGCTGCGCAAGCGGGCCCCCGCCTCATGGCGATCAATGCAGACGAAGGTGAACCCGCCACCTTCAAGGACAGGCACTGGTTCGAGCAGGCTGCGCATCGCATTCTTGAAGGCGCGCTGCTGGCAGCCTGGACGGTGCAGGTCGATGCGGTCTGGCTCTATCTGCGTGACGAATATGCCGCGCTGCGCAGCGCGCTCGAGCGCCTGTGGCCCGAGTTGCAGGCCTGGGTCGATGCCCACTGGCAGTGGCAGGATGAGCAGGCTGGGAGCGGGCAGAGACGGGAAAGTCAGGACCAGGACAGCCCACGTCGACCGGCCCCACGTCTGCATCTTCGGCGGGGGGCGGGCGCCTATGTCTGTGGCGAAGAGTCAGCCATGATCGCCTCGATCGAAGGGCTGCGCGGCCTGCCCCGCCTGCGCCCGCCCTATGTGGCCCAGCGCGGTCTCTTTGGGCGCCCGACGCTGGTCAATAATCCCGAGACCCTGATGTGGGTCTCGCGCATTCTTGAACACGGCCCCCAGCACTTTGCGGGGCAGGGCCGACGAGGCCGCAGTGGCCTGCGTTCGTTTTCTGTCTCGGGCCGGGTGAATCAGCCCGGTGTCAAGCTCGCGCCGGCCGGCATTAGTCTGCGCGAGCTGATACAGGAGTACTGCGACGGCATGCAGGAGGGGCATGTCCTCTATGGCTTTCTGCCCGGAGGTGCTTCCGGCGGCATTCTGCCGGCCCATCTGGCCGATGAGCCGCTGGATTTCGACACCCTGGCGGCGCATGGCGCCTTCATCGGATCCCATGCCATCGTGGTGCTCTCACAGCACGACAGCGCCAGCGAGGTTGCCCGCAACCTGATGCATTTCTTCAGGCACGAGTCCTGCGGCCAATGTACGCCCTGTCGTGCGGGCACGGTGCAGATGGCCCGGATGATGGCCGAGCCCCAGTGGCCCGTGTCCACCCTTCAGGCGCTGGGCCAGGTGATGCGCGATGCTTCAATTTGCGGGCTGGGTCAGGCGGCACCCAATCCGGTGGATTCGGTGCTGCGCTTCTTTCCTCAGGAAGTGACCGGAGGCACGCGATGAACATGACCCGAGGCTCGCGATGAACACCGCGTTTGAGCTCGACGGCCGCGAGGTCGAGGCCTTGCCGGGTGAGACCCTGCTCGACTGCGCCCGCCGTCACGGCATTGCCGTGCCCAACCTGTGTGCCGGCCAAGGCTTGCGGCCCGATGGCAACTGCCGCTCCTGCGTGGTGGAGATCGCAGGCGAGCGCACGCTGGCGGCCTCCTGCTGCAGACAGCCTGCGGCCGGCATGAAGGTCAGCACGGCCAGTGATCGTGCGCGTGCCTCGCAGCGGATGGTGATCGAGCTTCTGCTGGCCGATGCACCCGCGCAGGCGCAGCGACCGGATTCCGAAGTGCTGCGCTGGGCCTCGCATCTGGGTGTCGAGTCTTCCCGCTTTGCTCAGCCCACGCGCGAGGCGTTCGCTCCCGATCTGACCCATCCGGCCATGGCGGTTCAGCTTGATGCCTGCATCCAGTGCAACCGCTGCGTGCGGGCCTGCCGCGAGGTTCAGGGCAATGACGTGATCGGCATGGCCCTGCGGGGCGCCGAGACACG
>JBEELY010000335.1:0-8557 GCA_041167925.1 Pseudomonadota bacterium
GCGAGTGCTTTGGGGAAATGAGCCTGCTGGATAACGAGCCGCGCTCGGCCAGCGTGATCACCCTGGTGTCTTGCGATTTCATGGCGATCAACAAGGAAGCCTTCCTGGGCGTCCTGGGCGAAAACCCCCAGATCGCCATGAACATCATGCGCGGTCTGGTCAAGCGTCTGCGCGAAGCCGACCGCAAGATTGAAACCCTGGCCTTGCTGGATGTGTATGGACGCGTGGCGCGCGTGCTGCTCGACTTCTCGGAGGAAGTCAAGGGTCAGCGGGTCATCCGAGGAAAGCTCCCTCGCCAGGAGATCGCCAAGATGATTGGCGCTTCGCGTGAAATGGTGTCGCGTGTCATGAAGGGCCTGGAGAAAGACGGCTACATCGGCACCGACGAAGAGGGCCGGGTTGTCCTGAAGGAAAAGCTGTCCGGTTACCTTCAGTAACTCTTGCGCACTGAACTGCTCCCCGGCTGAACCATGGCACGCGCCTCGACTGCGATCTTGCCCGCACGCTCCTTTGCGGCGCGTGGTGCCATGGCGCGTTCAGGGTCAGCCACCTCGATCCTGCCCGAGCGACTTGTGGTTGCCCTGAGAGAGTCGCGCTGGTTGCTGCAGTGCTGCGTGGCGATCTTCCTTGCGCTGATCCTGCTCTCCTTCGATGCTTCCGACCCCGGATGGTCCCATGCGGTGTCTGGGCGTGAAGTGCGCAATCTAGGCGGGAGGTTTGGCGCCTACCTGTCTGATCTGCTGCTTTACCTGTTCGGGGTGAGCGCCTGGCTTTGGGCGGCATTCCTGCTGATGCGGGTCGTTCATGGCTATCGCCAGCTGCATCCGCAGCATCCAGTCGCGCTCAGCGAACGCGATCGTTCTCTCGATTCGTCCATGTTTGGCTGGGACCGCTGGCTTGGATTCGGTGTGTGTTTTGCAGGCTGTGTGGCGATCGAGGCCTCGCGGATGGCCTGGATCAACGCCGAGTTGCCACTGACGCCGGGAGGGGTGGTGGGTCGCGCACTTGCGGATCTGCTGCTCGAGCAACTGGGTGCTGCCGGAGGCACACTGCTGATGCTCCTTGCGATCGTCGTGGGCTTTTCGCTCATGATCGGTCTGACCTGGCTGCAGATCTTCGAACGCACCGGTGCTGCTGTGGAGTCTTTCGCGCTCGGACTGACGCGGGCCTTTGAAAACCTGCGCGACCGCCGCGAGGGTGAGCGCGCTGCCACAGTGCGCACCGAGACGGTGGAGGTCAAGCGTCGGATTCTTTCCGACGACCCGGAACCCGTCCGGATCGAACCCCAGGCCATGCCGGCCGAGCCTTCGGTTCAGTCGCAGCGCGAGCGTCAGCAGCCTCTTTTCAAGGATCTGCCTGCCACTACCGGACTTCCTGCGCTGTCTCTTCTCGATGAGCCCTCGCAGACCAGGGACACGGTGGCACCGGAAACACTCGAATTCACATCGCGTCTCATCGAGAAAAAGCTGGCTGACTTCGGGGTTTCGGTCAATGTCGTGGCTGCCTATCCCGGGCCTGTCATCACGCGCTACGAGATCGAACCGGCCACGGGTGTGAAGGGCTCGGTCATCGTCAATCTGTCCAAAGATCTGGCGCGGGCCTTGTCACTCACTTCGATACGCGTGGTCGAAACCATTCCTGGCAAGAGCCTCATGGGGCTGGAGTTGCCCAATGCACGGCGGCAATCGGTCCGCCTGACCGAGATCCTGGGTTCGCAGGTCTATGCCGACGCAGCTTCGCCGGTCACCCTTGCTCTGGGGCACGATATTGCAGGCCGACCGGTGGTGGCTGATCTGGCCAAGATGCCTCATCTGTTGGTGGCAGGGACGACAGGCTCAGGCAAGTCGGTTGGTATCAATGCCATGCTGCTGTCCTTGCTCTACAAGGCTGATCCCCAGGATGTTCGACTCATCCTGATCGACCCCAAGATGCTCGAAATGAGCACCTACGAGGGCATTCCGCATCTGCTCGCCCCCGTGGTGACCGACATGCGACAGGCGGGCCATGCGCTCAACTGGTGCGTGGCCGAGATGGAGCGTCGCTACAAGCTGATGAGCAAGCTGGGCGTGCGCAATCTTTCGGGCTACAACGGTCGTATCGCTGATGCCGCTCGCAAGGACGAGGTCATCGGAAATCCCTTCAGCCTCACGCCCGAGGCGCCCGAGCCTCTGGGTAAGTTGCCAGTGATCGTGGTGGTCATTGATGAGCTCGCCGATCTCATGATGGTGGTTGGCAAGAAGATCGAGGAGTTGATTGCCAGGCTGGCGCAAAAGGCCCGGGCTGCCGGTATTCACCTGATACTGGCAACCCAGCGTCCCTCGGTGGATGTGATCACCGGGCTGATCAAGGCCAACATTCCGACTCGAATCGCTTTTCAGGTCTCGTCCCGTATCGATTCGCGGACCATCCTTGACCAGATGGGTGCCGAGGCCCTGCTTGGCCAGGGCGACATGCTGTACATGCCCCCTGGCACCGGGCTTCCCATGCGGGTTCATGGCGCCTTTGTCAGCGATGACGAAGTGGCTCGCGTGGTGGCGCACTGGAAGGAGCAGGCCGAGCCGGATTACATCGAAGGCATCCTGGAGGGCGCGCCGGGCGACTCGGTGGATACAGGCAGTGCAGTCGGATTTGGTGGATTGCAGGCCACCCTGCAGGAAGCGGGCGTCGATGGTGAGTCCGACGCTCTATACGACCAGGCGGTGGCGGTCGTGCTTCAGCACAAGCGGGCTTCAATTTCACTTGTGCAGCGGCATTTGCGCATTGGCTACAACCGCGCAGCCCGTCTGCTTGAGCAGATGGAGAAGTCTGGTGTGGTCTCGGCCATGGCCACCAATGGCAACAGGGACATCATCGCCCCTCGTCGCGACGACCTCGCTGATTCATGATGCCTCTCTTCTTGAGCCGCAGGGCCGTGCTCATGGTGCTCGCACTTCTGATGCAGATCGGGTTCACCCCCTGCGCTGCGCTAGCGGGGTCGCTGGAAGATCTGCGCGCCTTTTCTGCGGGCACCACGGCGGCGCGCGGCGAGTTTGTTCAAAGCACAGTGGGCGCATCAGGGCGCGCTGCAGCCTCTTCGAGCGGCAGTTTTGCCTTTACGCGGCCGGGCAAGTTTCGATGGGAAGTGACCCGACCCTTCGAGCAACTGGTTGTGATGGATGGCGAGAAGGTCCACTTCTACGACAAGGACTTGCGTCAGGTGACGGTCAGGCGGGCGCAGGAGGCCCTGAGCGCAACACCGGCCGCACTGCTCTTTGGCTCGACTGCACTGGAGGCGGCCTTTGTCCTCACGGATGCAGGTGAGATTGAGGGATTGAACTGGCTAGAGGCAGTGCCCCGCAAGCGGGACTCCGGCTTCGATCGGATTCGCATCGGATTCAAGAGCGGTATGCCCGTGGCCATGGAAGTCAAGGATGTTTTCGGTCAGACCACGCGCTATGCCTTTCGCAAGCTCGAGCGCAATCCAAAGCTCGATGCAGGCCTGTTCAGGTTCTCAGTGCCTGAGGGCGTTGACGTGATCGAATAAGCGGATGTACCAGCCCCCGCATTTTGTCGAGTCGCGGCCGCAGGAGCTGCATCGCATCGTGCGCGAGTATCCACTGGGTATGCTCGTGACCCATGGTGCCCAAGGGCTCGACGCCAACCATCTTCCTTTTGAGCTTGAAGCAGGGCAGGGCAGCCCCGGGCTGCTGAGGGCGCATGTGGCACGGGCCAATCCGCTGCTGACTCAGGTGCCAGAAGGGACCGAAGTGATGGTGGTCTTCAGGGGGGCGCATGGCTACATTTCGCCCAACTGGTATCCGAGTAAACATGAGACTCACCGGCAGGTGCCGACCTGGAACTATGAGGTCGTGCATGTGCATGGCCCGTTGCGGATACTGGATGACGAGAAGTTTCTGCGAGGCATTGTGGGCCGATTGACGCGCCATCACGAAGCCTCCGAGCCTCAGCCATGGAAAATGGGCGATGCACCACGCGACTATATTGAGCAGATGATCCGGTCGATCGTGGGTATCGAGATCCCGATTCTGAGGATCGAAGGCAAGCGCAAGCTGGGGCAGAACCGGGAGACACGCGACCGCGAAGGCGCGGCGCAATCGCTTCAGCTCAAAGGCAATCTGCCTCTGTCGCAAGCGATGGCGAATCCAGGCCGACCGACCGAGGCCTGATCGCCGCGCCCGCGCTCAGCGCGTCCCTGGTGTGCTACTGCCTCGCCTGTCCGCATCGTCCGCGCCTGCATCCTTTTCGGATTCATGGGCGTTTGCAGGGGCCTGACGTGCGGCCTCGTCCAGTGAGCTCAGCCAGTTCAGCTTTTCGGTGATCTTGATCTCCATGCCGCGCTGCACGGGTTGATACCAGTCCGGAGCCGTCATGCCATCAGGAAAGTAGGTCTCACCGGCGGCATAACCGTGGGGCTCGTCATGAGCATAGCGATAGGCCGCGCCATAGCCCATTTGCTTCATCAGGCGGCTGGGCGCATTGCGCAAATGCAGCGGCACCGGACGGGTGCCGTCCTGACGAACGAAGGCCTTTGCGGCATTCCATGCGCTGTAGACCGCATTGCTCTTTGGCGCGATGCTCAGGTAAACCGCCGCCTGCGCCAGCGCGAGTTCGCCTTCGGGCGAACCCAGGCGCTCATAGCTGGCGGCGGCATTGAGTGCGATTTCAAGGGCTCTGGGATCCGCCAGACCGATGTCCTCGGAGGCCATGCGGATCAGCCGCCGTCCCAGGTAGGTGCCGTCGGCGCCGCCATCCATCATGCGCGCCAGCCAGTACAGCGCGGCATCGGGCGAGGAGCCTCGCACCGCCTTGTGCAGGGCCGAGATCTGCTCGTGGAACTGATCCGCCCCGGCATCGAAGCGCCGCAGCGACGGGCTGGTGGCTTGCCTTGCAAAGTCGCCAGTCACGCTTTGAATGCCCGCACCCTGGGCCGCTGTGCTGACCTGCTCGATCAGGTTCAGAAAGCGTCGTGCGTCACCGTCAGCAAAGGCCTTGAGCAGCGCGAGCGCGTCTTCATCAAACTCAACGCCCTGCAAGGCCCCGCGGGCACGCAGGTACAGCTGGCCCAGTTCTTCATGCGACAGTGGCTGCAGGGTGTAGACCTGCGCTCGCGAGAGCAGGGCGTTGGTCACTTCCATGCCGGGATGTTCAGTCGTGCCACCGATCAGGGTGAACAGCCCGGACTCCACATGCGGCAGCAGGGCGTCCTGCTGGGCCTTGTTGAAGCGATGAATCTCGTCGACAAAAAGGACACTCGCCCGTCCGCTGCGATCGAGCTCGTTTTGCGCATCGTCGATCGCCTGGCGGATGTCCTTCACCCCGGCCAGGACCGCCGAGATCGCAATGAAACGGCTGTTGCTCACCTGCGCAGCCAGTCTTCCGAGCGTGGTCTTACCTACACCCGGCGGACCCCAGAGGATGAAGGAGTGCAGCTTTCCGGCCTCAAAAGCCAGGCGCAGTGGCTTGCCTGGCCCCAGCAGATGGGACTGACCAACCACCTCGTCGACGGAACGCGGACGGAGCTGTTCAGCCAGGGGTGGCTTGGGAGAAGTGCTGAAGAGGTCCATGGAGGCGTCGAGCGGTCGTCTGATGCAGTGATGTACGGTGTTGGGCGTCGGTAGAATGTACACATGCTAGACATCCAACTCCTCCGCAAGGACATCGATTCGGTGGCTGCCCGCCTGGAGCAGCGCGGCTTTACCCTCGATGTTGAGACCTTCAAGGCCCTTGAAGCTGATCGCAAGGCGGCCCAGACCCGAGCCGAGGGCCTGCAGGCCCGCCGCAATGCGCTGTCTAAAGCCATCGGGCAGAAAAAGAGCCGCGGCGAAGACGCGAGCGCCGAAATGGCCGAGGTGGCGAGCATTGCGCAAGGGCTGCAGGAAAGCGATGCCGCAGCCGATGCTGTTCTGACGCGGCTGACCCGCTTCCTCGAGACGCTGCCCAACCTGCCCCATGCTGATGTTCCGGTGGGTGCCTCGGGCGACGACAATGTCGAGGTTCGCCGCTGGCATCCTCAGGGTCTGGCGGGCGATCCACCGGCTCTGAGCCTGCCGGCCACCCGGGACCATGTCGAGCTCGGCGAGCCGCTTGGCCTTGACTTTGCTTCCGGTGCCAAGCTCTCAGGGGCGCGCTTTGCTGTCATGCGCGGGCCTCTGGCGCGCCTGCACCGTGCTCTGGCGCAGTTCATGCTCGAGGTTCAGACGACCGAGCACGGGTATACCGAGTGCTACACCCCCTATGTGGTCAATGCCGAGACTCTGCGCGGCACCGGGCAGCTGCCCAAGTTCGAGCAGGATCTGTTTGCAGCGCGCAAAGGAGGGCAGGAGGGTGGCGATGAGGATCAGGCGGCGCTCTACCTGATTCCGACCTCGGAAGTCTCTCTCACCAATCTGGTTCGCGGCGACATCGTGCCCCTGGAGCAATTGCCGATCCGTCTCACCGCACATACCCCGTGTTTTCGCTCAGAGGCAGGGTCGCATGGCCGCGATACTCGCGGCATGATTCGCCAGCATCAGTTCGACAAGGTCGAGATGGTGCAGATCACGGCACCAGACCAGTCCGATGCAGCACTCGAGCAGATGGTCGGACATGCCGAGACCATTCTGCAGCGCCTTGAATTGCCCTACCGGGTCATGGCCCTGTGTACGGGCGACATGGGGTTTGGTGCGTCACGCACCTACGACCTCGAGGTCTGGCTGCCCGCGCAGGGCACTTACCGCGAGATCTCCTCGGTGTCCAATTGCGAGGCCTTTCAGGCGCGTCGCATGCAGGCGCGCTTTCGCAATGCCCAGGGCAAGCCAGAGTTGTTGCACACTCTGAATGGCTCAGGCCTGGCCGTGGGCCGCACGCTGGTGGCCGTGCTTGAAAACCACCAGCAAGACGATGGTTCGATCCGTATCCCGAAGGCACTGCAGCCCTTCATGGGCGGGCTGGAGTCGCTGAAGGCCGGCTGAGCAGGTAGGCCTGACCCCGTGGGGGTCCGGCGCACTCAGGTGCAGCCGGGGCGATCAGTGGCGATCAGGGGCAGGTGAGTTCCTGCTTGAAACTCGCCACATTCAGGCGCAGTGAGCCATTGACCAGCCCGGTGAGTTGCGCGGTGGGTATGGCGTGTCTCAGGATGGCCTCCTTGATCTGCGCTGCGGTGGCACAGGGATTGAGCGAGGCATAAAGCGCTGCTGCGCCGGCCACATGCGGCGTGGCCATGGATGTGCCGCTGTAGCTCGCATAGGCCACGGTATTGCGGGAGCCAGGGACGGTCGACAGAATGTTCACACCCGGGGCGGCGATGTGTGCGCGGGCGGCGCCATAGTTGGAAAAGGAGGCCCTGTTGCCTGCCGAGTCGATGGCAGCTACCGCAATCACGTTGGGCAGGTTGTAGCTCGCCGGATATTGCGGGGTGACATCCATGTTGATGTTGCTATTGCCTGCCGCGGCAATGAACAGGATGTTGGCGGCATTGGCGCGGCTGATGGCGTCATACAGGCTCTGAGAAAAGCCGCCGCCGCCCCAGGAGTTGTTGGTGGCCACAATGCGCAGGTTGTGCGTTCGCTTGAGGTTGGTGATGTAGTCAAGCGCAAGCACGGCGTTGGCCGTGGTACCACCGAGCAGTCCCAGGAATTTGGCACTGATCAGCTTGGCGTTCGGGCACACGCCATAGACCCCGGTGGCATTGTTGGCGCTGGCTGCAATGGTGCCTGCCACATGGGTGCCATGGTCATCACTGACGCCGTCGTACACAGAGTTGTTGCGACCCGCAAAATCCCAGCCGTTGATATCGTTGATGTAGCCGTTGCGGTCGTCGTCGAGTCGGTTGCTCGCAATTTCGCGGGCATTGACCCAGATGTTGGACCGTAGGTCGGTGTGATTGACCATGAGGCCTTCATCGATCACGCCGACATGCACTGCGCTATTGCAAAGCTGCCCTGCATTCCAGGCTGCGAGCGCACCGCTGCCGTAGGGGTTGGCGGGTGAGGTGGTTTCTGCAAGCATGCCCCAGAGTTCGGCGCCGCGGGGGTCGTTGGGGTTCTGCACGACCTGTTGTCGGGTGTAGACCCAGTTGGGTTCAACGAATTCGACCAGACCATCTGCCTCGAGTTCGGTCATAGCATCGGCCATGGCCTTGCCGCGTGGCAGTCCGGCCATCACCAGATCGCCTTTGCGATCCGCACGTCGGTCGGCCCGCAGAAGGGCATCGAGGCGTTTGCCACTCAGACGGGCCAGCACCTGAGCCTGCTGCGCCTCAGTCGTCCCGGCCTTGAACTGGACGATCATCTGCTCAGGCAGATGGGCCCGGCCTTCGCGCAGCTGTTTTCTGATTTCCTCAGAACGCTCCGACCGGGCATGGGCGGGGGGCGCGATGAAGGCGCTACTGACAGCGATGCTCAGGCTGGCTGCGACGACGGCGATGCTCTGGATTCGATTCATATGGCCTGGATGTTGGGGTTGTGAGGCAACTTCAATCGGGTGTTGGACGGCTTCAAGGCAGCAACGATTGTGACGAGCCCGTGTGTGCGCGAGCTTGTCAAGGGCAGATTTATCTACCGCGTAGCCGAGGCTATCA
>JBEELY010000381.1:0-10301 GCA_041167925.1 Pseudomonadota bacterium
CCGCCCTGCTGCAGTCCGGCTTTGACTTTCCCCAGCGGCGCATCACCGTCAACCTCGCACCGGCCGATCTGCCCAAGGGTTCGGGCAGCTTCGATCTGCCCATTGCCATCGGCATTCTGGCTGCGCAAGCCAGGCTCGCTCCCGCCACACTCGCCGACATCGAACTCATAGGTGAGCTCTCACTCACGGGCGAACTCAAGCCAGTTCAGGGTGCGCTCCTTTTAACGCTGGCAGTGCGACGCGAAGCACCCGGGCGGGCCCTGGTGCTGCCACGGGCCAGTGCGACCGAAGCCGCCGCAGCCGGCCACGCACCACTGCTCTCGGCAAACTCCCTGGCCGAAGTCTGGGCGCATCTGCTCGGAACCGCACCGCTGCCTTCGGCCACGCACGCTGCGGCGCCAGCACGGGCACCTGGGCAGAGGGCTCAGGCAGAGGGGAGTGCGGCGCTCGATCTCTCCGAAGTGCGAGGTCAGGCCGGCGCCCGCAGGGCGCTCGAAATCGCGGCCGCCGGTGGCCATGCCCTGCTCTTCATCGGCCCGCCCGGCACCGGCAAAAGCATGCTGGCCCGTCGCTTGCCGGGCATCCTTCCTCCCATGTCCGATGCCGAAGCTCTGGATGCCGCAGCCTTGCATGCGTTGGCGCTGCCTGGCTGGCATGCCGGTCTTTGGGGGCAGCGGCCCTTTCGGGCGCCGCATCATTCGGCCTCGGCCGTGGCCCTGATCGGAGGGGGCTCGCCGCCGCGACCCGGCGAGGTCTCCCTCGCCCACGCAGGCATCCTTTTTCTGGACGAGCTTGGCGAGTTCAGGCGCGAGGCCCTCGAGGTGTTGCGCGAACCTCTCGAAACCCGACGCGCCAGCCTGTCACGCGCTGCACGTGCGGCCGACTATCCCGCTGCCTTTCAGCTGGTCGCGGCCATGAACCCCTGCCCCTGTGGTTGGCTGGGCCATCCGGCCCTGCCCTGTCGTTGTTCGCCCGATGAGGTGCGTCGCTACCGGCAGCGGCTGTCAGGGCCCCTGCTCGACCGCATCGACCTCACCGTGCCCATGGAAGCCAGCCTGCCCGTGGTCCCGGCCGCGGCGCCCGTCGCCCTGAGTTCGGACACCCCGGGGCCAGGCGCGCTCAGCACGGGGAGCACAGGCTCGGCGGCGCCAGAGTCGAGTGCCGTGGTCAGGGCGAGGGTGCACTCAGCACGCAACACCGCCCTGAGTCGGCAGGGATGCGCCAATGCCGAGCTCTCCGATGCGGCCACCGAGCGGTACTGCAGCCTTACGAATGACAGCCGTGCCCTGCTCGAAAAGGCGATGCAGGTGCATCATCTGAGCGCGCGCGCCGTGCCCAGGCTGCTCCGGGTGGCACGGTCCTGTGCCGACCTCGAGGGTGCTGCCTCCATTGCCACGCCGCATCTGTCCGAAGCCATTCGCTGGCGGCTACCGCTGGCCAGCGCCGTGCCCACCCCTTTCGAACCGCTTCCCTCATGAACGCCCCTGCCTCCTCTTCCCCTCCCCTGCCCGAGGGCTGCACCGACGTGGTCGATGTGGTCTCGGACGTGGTCTGCCCCTGGTGCTACATCGGCAAACGCCATCTCGATGCCCTGATCGCCAGCCTGCCCGCGAGCGACCGCGTGCTGGTGCGCTGGCATCCGTATCAGCTCAATCCCATCATGCCGCCCGAGGGCGAAGACCGGCAGGAATACCTCGAAGAAAAATTCGGCAGCCGCGAGCGGGCCGGCAAGATTTACGAGCGGGTGAGCAAGGCAGGCCTGGAGGCCGGGCTGACGCTCGACTTCGACCGCATCAGCCGCATGCCCAATACCGCGCAAGCCCACCGGCTGCTGGCCTGGACGCAGGCGCCGGAGCGCAGCGCCGGTGTGTCGGCGCACGCATTGGCCGAATCCTTCTTTGCCGCCTTCTTCACCGAGGGCCGTCTGGTCGGCGATCGGGAGGTCTTGCTCGACATCGTGGCCAGCGCCGGAGGCGATGCCGACGATGCGCGGGCCTGGCTCGATGCAGGCGGCGGTCAGGACGAGCTACGCGAATGGGCCCGTCGGTCGCGGGCCTTCGGCATCAATGGCGTACCCTTTTTCATCTTCAACCAGAAGCTTGCCGTCTCGGGTGCACAGCCCCTGCACGTTCTCAAGGACGCGCTTGTGCAATCGCGCGAGGCCAGGCAGGCCCCCCCATCCACCACGGAGACCGCATGACCCCCAGCCAGCTCAGCACCCCCGGCCCCCTCTCGGGCATCCGCATCGTCGAACTCCATGCCATCGGCCCGGTGCCGTTTGCCGGGCAGCTGCTGCGCAGCCTGGGCGCCCGCGTGCAGCGGATCTCGCCCCCGGCTGATCCGGGGCTGGGCGTGAGCATGGATCCGAAGTTCGATCTCAGCAATGACGGCAAGGAGCCCGTGGCCATCGATATGAAGTCGCCCGAAGGCCTGGCGCAGGCCCGCGCCCTCATCGACAGCGCTGATGTGCTGCTGGAAGGCTTTCGGCCCGGGGTGCTCGAACGCCTGGGCCTGGCCCCCGAGACCCTGCTCGCAGCCAATCCGCGGCTGGTAATCGGTCGCCTGTCGGGCTGGGGTACAGAAGGCGTGCTCGCCCCCAGGGCGGGGCATGACATCAACTATCTGGCCATGGCCGGGCTGCTTCATGCTATCGGCACGCCCGAAACCCCAGTGCCGCCCCTGAATGTCGTGGGCGACTATGGTGGTGGTGCCATGCACCTGGCCGTGGGGGTGCTGGCCCAGCTCGTGCAGCGTTCCGTCGACGGCAAGGGCGGTGTGGTGAGCTCGAGCATCCTGGCGGGATCGGTGGGTCTGTCGCCCCTCTTTTACGGGCTGCTCGCCGCCGGACGCTGGAATACCGGGCGGTCCAATAACCTGCTGGACGGTGCCACCCCCTACTACCGGGTCTATGCCACCTCCGATGGCAAGCATGTCGCGGTCGGTGCCATCGAGCCCAAGTTCTATGCCGAACTGATCAAGGTCATGGGCCTGAGCGGGCAGGTCGATCCTGCAAAACAAAACGACCGAAGCACCTGGCCCGAGACCATCCGGATCTTCAGCGCGCGCTTCGCCCAGCGCACCCGCGATGAATGGGGTGTGGATGCCGAAAAGGTCGATGCCTGCCTGTCGCCGGTGCTCGACTTTCTCGAAGCGGCCGATCATCCGCACAATCAGGCCAATGCGCTCTACAAGCAGCAGCCCTTCCCGCAGCCTGATCGCATCGTGAACTTTGCTCGCTGATCGGGCAGCGGGCGTCGCCAGTGCCCTGGGTGCAGGGCTGTGCTGGGGGCTGGTGTTCGTGGCGCCGGTCATGCTGCCCGATGCGCATCCGGTGGCCCTGTCACTCGGGCGCTATCTGGCCTTCGGCCTGATCGCCCTGGTGCTGGCCTGGCCGGCGCGCAAGGCCCTGCGTGCGCTGCAGCGCGCCGACTGGCACGAGGCCTTGCGGCTCTCGCTCATCGGCAATCTCCTGTACTACGCCATGCTGGCGGGCGCCATCCAGCTTGCCGGGGTTCCCCTGCCCACCCTGCTGATCGGCACCCTGCCCGTGGTGATTGCCATCACGGCCAACCTTCAGCAGCGCGACATCGCCTGGTCCAGGCTATGGCCGTCTCTGCTTGCGATCGGCGCAGGCATTGCCCTGGTCCATCGCAGCGAAGCCGGCACAGGCCTGAGTCAGGCTCCGGTAGCCGGCGGTCTGCTCGCCCTCGGTGCAGTCGTCTGCTGGACCTGGTATCCGATCCGCAATGCACGTTGGCTGCAGACCCATTCGCAACACAGCGCCGCCACCTGGGCCACGGCACAAGGCCTGGCCACCCTGCCTCTGGCGCTGCTGGGTAGCCTGATTGCCGGTCTGGTCTGGCTCGCAACAGGGCCCGAGGCTGCCTCAGTGATCCAGACCGGTTCGGCTTCGGCCGAACACGTCAGACACCCACTCCCGCCCTGGGGCAGCCAGCCCTGGGCTTTTGTCGGTCTGATGCTGGCCATCGGTCTGCTTGCCTCCTGGCTGGGCACCCTGCTCTGGAACCAGTCCTCGCAGCGCCTTCCCACCAGTCTGGGCGGACAACTGATCGTGTTTGAAACCCTCTCTGCGCTGGCCTATGGCTATCTGTGGCGCGGGCAATGGCCTGACCTAAGCGCTGCCTGCGGCATTGTGCTGCTGTGTCTGGGCGTCATGCTGGGGGTGCGCAGTGTTCAACGTTAAGACCTAAAGCAAGAAACTCGCTGCCGACAAGGATGACGCGAGATTGCCCGAGAGATGAATCACTACATCGGGCGCCAGATTACCGTCGACATTGGCACTGACGATGGTGATCTGGTTTGTTCCGTCGTACACCGCATTGACCTGCGCAGCTGCAGTGATCGGTCCGGATCCAATCCAGGCGAAAGCCTGATCGCCTGAAATTAGGAGATTGGCATCAATGGCTGACAAACTGATTCGATCGGAACCCACGACAAAATCAGTGATCAGGTCTTGCAGACCTGAACCCAATGGACTCTCGGTCGTGACTCCGTAGAGAAAGACATCGCTTCCTACATCGCCAGTGAGACGATCGGCTCCGGCACCGCCCCGCAGCGTATCGTTGCCAGCACCGCCCAGCAGCGTGTCCTGCCCCTCCAGCCCTGAAAGCACATCGGCTGCGATCGAACCCGTAATCACATTGGCCAAGGTATTGCCATTGCCCGCCAAGGCCAGCGTGCCAGTAGCGGTGAGGTTCTCGACCTCTCCAGGAAGGGTATAGGCTGCCAGAGCGGTTCGAACCGTATCCGTTCCGCCGACCGCTAGCTCGAACACCTGATCGCTAACTGAATCGACCAGGTAGGTATCGTCACCGTCGCCTCCAACCATAGAATCAACCCCGGCAGCCCCGTCGAGCCAGTCGTCACCGGCCTCGCCAATTAGCGTGTCATTGCCGGCAGCGCCCAGGAGGGTGTCGTTACCCGCGCCAGCCTGCAAGCGATCGGAACCCGTAGCCCCGGTGAGGCTGTTGGCCAGGGCATTGCCCGTCCCAGAGAACGCTGCGCTCCCAATGTAGGAGAGATGCTCCAGTTCGGACGACAGAGCGTAAGTCAGGAGCGTGGTTCGAACCGTATCCACACCGCCGGCTGTCAGTTCAATCACTGCGTCAGTCGCGGCGTCAACCAGATAGACGTCATCTCCATCACCGCCGACCATCGAGTCGCTGCCTAAGCCGCCGTCAAGGGAATCATGTCCCGCCTCGCCAATCAGAGTGTCATTGCCAGCAGCACCGACCAAGGTGTCATTGCCATCACCCCCCTGGAGTAGGTCAGTGCCGACAGCACCTGTGATGATGTTCGCAGCGACGTTCCCAAAACCTGTAAAGGCCACGGTCCCAACGTAGGTCAGGTGTTCAATCTCTGGTGCCAGGGTGTAGGCCGCGAGTGTTGTTCTAACCGTATCCGTACCACCTGCAGCCAGTTCAACGATGGAGTCGCCAACCGCATCAAGCACATAGGTGTCGTTGCCCTCGCCACCGATCATGGAGTCCGCCCCCGCTCCGCCGTCGAGCGAGTCATTACCGGTGTCGCCAATCAGTGTGTCGTTGGCTAGTCCTCCGTTCAGCGTGTCATTGCCCCCGCCGCCCTGCAAACTGTCAGTATTGCCTGCGCCAGTGACCATGTTGGCGGCGACATTGCCCACACCGGTGAACGCCAGCGTTCCGGCATAAGCCAGATTCTCGAGTTCTGCCCCTAGCGTGTAGTTCACGAGCGTCGTTCTGACGGTATCAAGGCCGCCTGCAGCGAACTCAATCAATACGTCGCCGATGGCATCCACCGTATAGGTATCGTTACCCAGGCCGCCGTCCATCGTGTCGTTGCCGGCAGCCCCATTCAGTGAGTCGTTTCCTGCACCGCCAGAAAGCAGGTCTGCGGCCGGTCCACCGACCAGTCCATTAGCAAGTGCATTACCAGTTCCTGTGAACGCGGCTACGCCGATATAGGCCAGACTCTCCACCTCGCCAGGCAGCGTGTAAGAGCTCAAGCCGGTGCGGACATTGTCGGTGCCGCCATTCGTCAGCTCGATCACCACATCACCAGCGCTGTCGACAACGAAGGTATCGTTACCTGCATCACCAACGAGCGTGTCGTTCCCGCCCAGGCCATCCAAGGAGTCGTTCCCCAACCCACCCCGAAGAGAGTCATTCCCCGCTCCCCCTGTAAGCGTGTTGGCAAACGCGTTACCTACACCAACGAAGGAATCCGTCCCGTTGTAGGTCAGAGACTCCAGCTCGACTCCCAGCGTGTAGGCCGCCAATACCGTAACAACCGTATCCACACCGCCCCCTGCGAGTTCGGTGATGAGATCCCCGGCCGCGTCGACCCGGTAGGTGTCGTTACCGCCTCCTCCAACCAGCACATCGAGCCCGACGCCGCCATCCAGCGTGTCGTTCCCCAAACCACCGTTGAGCGTGTCATTGCCTGAGCCGCCCACGATGACGTTGCTCAGCAAGTTACCCGTCGCGACGAATGAAGCCTCTCCAAGGAAGATCGCTGCATCGATTTCGGGGGCGAGGGTGTAAGTCGCCAAAGTGGTGCGCACGGTATCAAAGCCACCATTAGCGGCCTCAGTCAAAACATCACCTGCAGCATCGACCCAATAGGTATCGTTACCGGCACCTCCTACCAGCGTGTCGTTACCTGCACCGCCATCCAGGCTGTCCGCGCCAGCCGCGCCAGCGATCGAGTTGTTCAGCCCATTACCGGTGACCGCAAACGCCGCGGTCCCTACGTACACAAAGTGCTCCACCTCGGCCGCCAGCGTGAGCCCGCTCAGCGCCGTACGCACCGTATCCGTCCCTGCAGCAGAATGTTCGATCACCACGTCGCCCGCTGAATCCAGCAGATACGTATCGTTGCCTGCGCCACCTTCCAGAGTGTCACTGCCCAGCCCACCGTTGAGGGTGTCGTTCCCAGGGCCGGTCGTGATGCGATTGGCCAACGTATTGCCGACCGCACTGAACGCTTGCGTGCCGGTGTAGATCAGCTCCTCAAGCTCATTGCCCAAGGTGTAGGCCGAAAGCGCCGTGCGCACGGTGTCACGCCCCTCATTGGCCAGTTCAATGGCGCGGTCCGTCGCAATGTCTACCACGTAGGTGTCATCACCCGCACCACCTCGCATCGAGTCAACCCCAGCGCCACCATCCAGCCAGTCATCTCCGACCAGACCCGTCAGCGTGTCATTGCCCGCAAGACCGCTCAGCGTGTCGTCAAACCGTGAACCGACAAGCGTGTTCGCAAGATCGGTCCCGGTGAGATTGACGCCGCCGATCACCGTGGCAGTGGGTTGACTGCTCAAGGACTCCGCAGTGCCTTGCTGATCAGTGTAAGAGACCCGAACCGTCACGGTCTTGCCGATTTCGGCCGATGTGAGAGTGAAAGTACTCGCTGTTGCGCCGGGGATCTCCAGTCCGTTGGACGACCATTGGTAGGACACAACGCCAAGGCCATCAGGATCGGCCATCGCGCTGGTATCGGCGGTCAGTGTCTGATCATGCTCCGCCAGGCCGGTGATGGAGACGCTCCCAGTGGGGGCATCATTGATTCCAACGATGCTGACCGTGGTGTACCCGGTGGCGGTCAGGGCGCCTCCAGCCCCTTGAACGCCACTGTTGCCGTCGCTGAAAACCCATTCAATGGCCACACTCGACGGCGGCGCATCAGATGCATTGGCGTACCCGATGCTCGACAGAGCCTCATCAACCCGAGCCTGAGTCGCGTTGCCATTGAAAGTGATGCACAACTCACCTTGGCTGAGCGTGAAGCCACCAATGACCACACCCGAAAGCGTGGCCTGACTGGTGCTCTGATCGAGCACGAGATTGGTTCGCGCGGAGAAGACATCATCGCTGTGCGCGCCACCCTGACGTCGCAAGGTGATCGAAGCGCCTGCGTAGTTGCCAATGCCTCCGTCGAGCGCAGCGAGGTCAACATCAACAATGGATACGGAGGTGTCCAACGCAACTGGGGCGGCGTTCTCTGTGTAGTTCGCCGAGCCGCCCAGTGTATTGACAGATTCGCCGTTGAAGGTGGTGTCTAAGGAGCCGTCGGGATTCAGGCGGATGAGGCTGAAGTCCAGACCGGACTGCCCATACGTATGCCCCGCGATAAGAATTTTGCCGTCGGGCTGTAAGGCGGCGCCATAGCTTGTTCGGACGTAGGTCGAAGCGTCTGAAATCGTGACCAGACCATCGTTGCCAAAAGTGGGGTCCAGTGAGCCATCGGCTTTCAATCGGACCAAACTAACGAAATAAGACGTGTAGTCATCAGTAGACGAGCCGACTATCAGGATGCTGCCATCGGACTGAAGAAGAACTTTGTGCCCAAAGTAATTGGAAGAACCGCCAGTACTGATAATTGTTTTGCCGTCTCCGCCAAAGTTCGAATCTAGGGAGCCGTCTGCATTCAATCGGACAATGCTGAATTGGTAGCTGGACCCACTCCAGGAGTAACCGCCTAGCAGGATTTTCCCGTCGACTTGAACGGCTATCCCAGAACCGATATCTTCGGTTTGAATGACCCTTCCCGTTCCGAGATCAGTGTAGGAGCCCACCGAGAAAATCGCTTCACCATCTAGACCAAAAGTAGTGTCGCGTGAGCCATCCTTATTTAAGCGAACCAACCTGTAGTCCGCGTCACCGTATCTAGACTCACCATAACCGGCAACCAGTATTTTTCCGTCCGCCTGGATTGCAGCTCCGCCGGCATACTCACTGCTGTATTCACTATAGTTGCGACCACCCCCTACACGTACAAATCCGTTGGACCCGAAAGTTGTGTCCAAAGAGCCATCCGGAAGCAACCGAGTCAAAAATCGTTCATAAGCATAGGCTGTGTACCCACCAACCCCTGTCAAAACAACCTTACCATCGGGCTGTAACCCTACCCAATCTGCAGTATCACTGTCGAAGCTTCCTGAAACAGACGACCAGCCGGATAACCCAAAGGCCGAGTCCAGCGCTCCGTTCGGAATCAGTCGCGCTACCGAAGAAGAGGCACGATCATTAGAGTTTTCGTTTCCCGGCCCCTGGCCAGCAAGAATAATTTTTCCATCGAATGTCAATCCGATATTACGAGCACCACCACGGCCGTTGCTAGGATATAAGATTGACTTACCGTCACCGTCGAAAATTTCGTCTAAATGCCCATCAGAATTAACACGAATAACCCCGAACGCGGCAGGCCTACCAAACAAAGCCTCTATTTGTCCAACGACAATGATATCTCCATCCGACTGTACTGACACCCCATAGGCAAGATCATTAGAAGGCCCAACCGGAGTAATCAGTCTCCCGTTTCCTGAGGTAGTAGAAAAATCGGGCGCATCATTAACTGGCGCCACGCTGATAGCTGCGGTATCACTGGCTGAACTAAAGGCGCCCAAGCCCGGTGTAGTCTCGATGTACTCGCCTGTGGTGCCTGAACTCATGTCCCAGGCGCGAAATTTAAGCGCATTGTCAAGCGTGCCGTTCAGATCTCCGAAGGGCAGCAAACGGATTGCGTCATTCGAGCCAAGCAGTAATGCCAGCGGATTAGTGCTGCTGTTGATCAGATCAGCATGAATAGTCAGCCACTGGCTGGATCCCGACAACCGGTACTGCCAGGTTCCCAGACTGTTATTTAGCCCCTCGATCGCAATAGCCTCTAACCCCAATTGATCATCGTTATCGATATCGCTGACGCTGCCATCGACAAGCAGTGATGAGATGGTGATTCCTGCCGGATCTGTCGCCCCCTCCAATACATCGGGCATTTGTGGCGAGGGCCCCGAATTCAGGATGGGAATGTGATTGATATCTAGCACTGCCGCCGTAGGATCACTCACCAGAGATTCTTGTGTGCCAAAGCCATCCGTGTAGCTCGCGAGCACCGAAATCAGCTTGCCAACATGGTTTCTGGAGAGAGTGAACGTGTCCGAAGTCGCTCCCGGGATCGCTATACCATCCGCCCTCCACTGGAACGCAATCGCGCCGACACCATCGGCATCAGTAACAGCGACGGAGGCCTGCAGCGTGGCGCCCTTCTCGGCGTCTCCAGTAATCAAAACGGATCCGGTCGCCGATCTGTTCGCGAAGGACACGCTAGAACCCGATGCGTTGAACTGATTCAACTGATAGGCACCCTGTAGGGTGACCGACCGATCCGCGCCCGGGGAAGCATCCAAACCGAAATAGAGAGTCGTTGACGAACCAGATAGATAAAACTCAAAACCTCCTTGACTGATTGAGGCTCCGTTGCCTGAACTGACTTCACCGGTAAACGCTGCACCCGTCACTGAGATG
>JBEELY010000449.1:0-3288 GCA_041167925.1 Pseudomonadota bacterium
CCCGCAGTGGTACTCCCCGCAACCGCGAACGCTATGTGATGTATCCGCCGGTGGCGCACATGAGCGGCGAGGTGGCGCCTTCGCTTGGCAACCGCAGCTTCACCGTCACGGCCGAGCTTGAACGCTCGGCGGCGGGCCAGCAGGGTGCGCTCTTTGCCGTGGGTTCCATCAACAATGGCATCTCGTTTTATGTGCTGGGCGATCGCCTGGTCTTCGATTACAACCTGTTCTCGCATCACCACAAGGCGGTGTCGGATCGGCCGGTCCCCATGGGTTCGAGCACGGTGTCGGTGCACTTCGAGAAGACCGGCGAGACTGGACGGGCCACGCTGCGCATTGATGGCGTGGAATGCGGTTCGGTCGAGGTGCCCAAGGTGCTGCGCATGATCTCCTCTTATGGCATGGACGCTGGCCGCGACAGTGGATCGCCGGTCAGTGATGACTACGATGTGCCGTTTGAGTTTCAGGGGCGCATCCGCAAGCTGGTCTTCGACATGCCGCGTCGTAACAAGCGCGACGAGGCGGCCGCGCGCGAAGCGCAGAACGCGAGCGCGATGGCCCGGCAGTGAGCTGCTGCCTGCCCGATCACGGACGCGAGCACGAGGACAGGTCGCGAGGTCTGCCCCTTGCGCAGGGACAGGCCCAGCCGCCCACGCAGTGTCAGGCCATAGGACCGGCCCAGGCCGATGGGCCGGACGACACCGAGATGGTGCTCGTTCCGGCAGGCGCATTTCGCATGGGCTGCGATCGTCGTGAAGGCGCGCCCGGTGATGGCGAGTGGCCAGCCCGGCCAGTGCAGCTGGCCGCCTTTCGTATGGATCGCTGCGCGGTGAGCAATCGCCGCTTTGCGCGCTTTGTGGCGCAGACAGGCTATGTGACCGATGCCGAGCAGCAGGGCTGGTCCTTCGTGTTTGCAGGCCTGCTACCCGATGATTTTCCGCCGACCCGGGGTGTGGCCTCTGCGCCCTGGTGGCGTCAGGTGGAGGGCGCCTGCTGGAGGCATCCGCAGGGCCCGCAATCGGATCTGACGCAGGCCATGGATGCCCCCGTGGTGCATGTCTCGCATCATGATGCGCTCGCGTTTTGTGCCTGGGCGGGCAAGCAGCTGCCGACCGAGGCGCAGTGGGAGCGTGCAGCGCGTGGCGGGCATGAGGGCCGTCGGTTTCCCTGGGGCGATGAGGACCTGCCCGCGGGCGAGCCACGATGCAACGTCTGGCAGGGCGTGTTTCCCAGCCGCAATGACTGCGTTGATGGCCATTACGGTCTGGCCCCGGTGGATGCCTTTGCGCCCAACGACTATGGCCTGCACAACATGGTGGGCAACTGCTGGGAATGGTGCGCCGACTGGTTCGAACCTGACTGGGCTGCGCAACAGCTTGCTACGGGTCAGTCCATCATTGATCCGACCGGCCCGCGCGAGGGCGACCATCGCGTGCTGCGGGGCGGCAGTTTTCTCTGTCATCCTTCCTATTGCTGGCGCTATCGCAATGCATCGCGTTCGGCCAGTACCCCCGACAGCACCACCGGGCACATTGGATTCCGGTGTGTCATGCCCTGAGGGGGCCAATCAGGCATTCAATCCAGCGGCGCCATTTTCGAGGCTGAGTTCATGAAGACATCGACTTCCGAATTCCTGACCCTTCGCGGTCTGCGCTATCACATCCGAACCTGGGGGCAGCCTCGCCAGCCGCTGATCGTGATGCTGCATGGCTATCAGGATGTCTCGGCGTCCTGGCAATGGACGGTCGATGCCCTGCAGGAGGACTGGTTTGTGGTGGCCCCCGACTGGCGTGGCTACGGACTCACCGCTCGCAGCGGATCCGATGCCTACTGGTTCCCTGACTACCTGGGCGACCTGGATGCGCTGCTCGATCACTACAGCCCCGAGCAGCCGGTGCGGCTGGTCGGTCACAGCATGGGTGCTGCGGTGGGTGCCCTCTATGCAGGGGTACGCCCGGATCGGGTGGCGCGCTTTGTGAATGTCGATGGCTTTGGACCACCCTCGATGCGCCAGGATCCAGCACCCCGGCGGCTGGCCAAGTGGCTGGCCCAGCTCAAGGACGATACGCGTCAACGTCCTTACGACGATCTCGATGAATTCGCGCTGCGCATGCAGTCGGAGAATCCCCGCCTGACCGCAGAGCGGGCGCGATTTATCGTGGAGCATTGGGGCGAGCCGGATCCACAGGGCGGGGTGCAGCGTCGTGCCGACCCCGCGCACAAGCGCATCAACCCCCAGCCTCTGGCCACGGATGAAATCCTTGCCTGCTGGCAGCAGACCCAGGCCTCGGTGCTTTGGGTGGATGGCGCGCAGTCAGGCTTGTGGGCGCGTCTTACAGCCGATCCGCAGGAGTTCGAGCGCCGGGCCATGGCCTACCAGGACCTGCGCATCGAGCATGTGCAGGATGCGGGTCACAACGTGCACCACGACCAGCCCGAGGCCCTCGCGCCCCTGATCGAAGACTTCATGCGCCGATGAGTCAGCGCGGCGCTTCTCGTCGGGCTTCCCGCCGGGCAATCCACAGGGTGGCGGTCACGATCACCACCCCACCGATCAGGGTGGTGCCGCTGGGCGCGTCGCCAAAGACCAGAAAGCCCCAGGATGTGGCCCAGACCAGATCCAGAAACTTGATCGACTGCGTCGCGGACATGTCGGCGGTCTTGAGCGAGCAGGTCAGGCAATAGTGCCCCAAGCTGCCGAGCACCCCGGCCACCACCATCAGAGCCCATTGTGCAGGGGTGGGCCAGGACCAGAAAAAGAGCGCCATGGGCAGCGTGATGATGGCAACTGTGATGCCCTGCCAGGCAACGATCACTTCAGGGCTGTCGCGTCGGGTCAGAACCTTGACCAGAAGAAACGACAGCGAGAACACCGGTGCCGAGGCCAGCATGATGAGCGAGTGCCAGTCGCCGCTGCCGCTCAGGCGTGGCCAGACCACGATGAGCACGCCCGAAAATCCGATCACCGCAGCAATCCAGCGATCCAGGCGCATTTTTTCGCCCAGCAGCCAGGCCGCAAAGATCATGGTGAAGATCGGGCCTGTGTAGCCGATCGCGGTCATATCGGCCAGCGCCAGATGGGGCAGGGCATAAAACCACAGGCTCAGGCCCACAGCATGCACCAGGCCTCGGCTGAACTGCCCGCCGAGGTCATTGGGCTTGTAACGCGCAAGACCCGCCTGCAGCATCAGCGGCAACATGACCAGCGCCCCCATCAGGTAGCGCAGAAACTGCGCCTGAAAGGGGTGCATGTTCATCGTGAGATGACGCAGCAGGGTATTGAGGACC
>JBEELY010000060.1:0-7954 GCA_041167925.1 Pseudomonadota bacterium
CAACATGCCGCAAAACGGACCTGGGCCGATGCCTGCGATCTCGATGACCCGAAGACCGTTGAGCGGACCCATGAGGTGTCTCCTCCGCCCTCCCTTCGGGCGATTTCTTTCTGTGTTGGCAGATACTAAGCCGATCGCTATCCTACTGGCAAGTATGCAATGGTGACGCAACCGTTGCGCAGGAGACGCCATGAGCCCCGCCCTCGCCTTTACGGTGCAGCCGATGCCGGCTGCTGCACCGCCTTCCGACCCGCGCATCCCGCCCCGAGATCAGGTGGTGGCGCGCGATCTTCTGGACCGCTGGCTGCGCGAGCAGCCCGACAAGGTGTTCATCACTTACGCTGATACGGGGGAGTCCTGGACCTACCGCGAATTGCATGCGCGCGTTTTGCAGTGTGCGGTCGGTCTGCAGCAGCGCGGTGTTCAGCAGGGCCAGACCGTGCTGGTCTGGCTGCCCAACAGCCGCGAGCATGTGGTGGTGTTCTTCGCCATCAACTACCTCGGCGCCGTCTTCGTGCCCATCAATACCGCCTACAAGGGCCGGCTGCTTGCGCATGTGGTCGAGAACTCCGATGCCCGGCTGGCGGTGGTGCATGCCGACCTGGCACCGCGTCTGAACGAGATCGATACCGCACGCCTTGAGCAGGTGGTGGTGGTGGGCACGCCGGTGCCCGTGCAGATCGGCAGCCTGAGGGTGCTCGACCATCGCGAGGCCTTGTCTCCGGTATCGGGCGAACTGCTTGCGCCTGCCCGGCCGATCGAGCCCTGGGACCCGCAGTCCATCATCTATACCTCGGGCACGACCGGCCCCTCCAAGGGCGTGTTGTCGTCCTATCTGCACATCTACACCATGGCCGGCCCCGAGACTTGGCCCTTCGTGACCGCCGAGGACCGGTTCATGGTCAACATGCCGCTCTTCCATGTGGGCGGCATGGGCGTGCTCTACACCATGTTCGTGCGGGGCGGTTCGGTGAGTGTCATCGAGCGTTTTGATACCGTGAGCTTTTTGCAGACGGTGCGCGACACCGGCACCACCGCGGTGTTTTTGCTGGGCGTGATGGCGGCCTTTCTTGAGAAGCTTCCGCCCCAGCCCGACGATGCCGACTCACCGCTGCGGCTTGCCTTCATGGTGCCGCTGGCCGGCGACATTGCAGCCTTCTCGCAGCGCTTTGGTTGCACGATCTACACCATCTTCAACATGACCGAGGTCTCCACGCCGATCATCTCGGGGCCCAATCCGCTGGTGCGCGGCACCTGCGGACAGATGCGCGACGGGGTCGAAGTGCGGCTGGTCGATGAAAACGATTGCGAGGTGCCGCTGGGTACGGTGGGCGAGATGATCATCCGCACCGACCGGCCCTGGGCCATGAACAGCGGTTACTTCCGCAACCCCGAAGCCACCGCGCGCGCCTGGCGCAATGGCTGGTTTCATACCGGCGACGCCTTTCGCAAGGATGAGGCCGGTTTCTATTTCTTTGTCGATCGCATGAAGGATGCCATCCGCCGTCGCGGAGAAAATATTTCTTCCTTCGAGGTCGAGGCCGAAGTCATGGCGCATCCGGCGGTACGCGAGGCTGCGGCCATCGGCGTGCCCAACGAGCTGAGCGAAGAAGATGTGCTGGTGGTGGTTGCGCCCGTGGAAGGCGCATCGCTGGATCCGGCTGAGCTGCTCGCGTTTCTGCGTCCGCGCATGGCGCATTTCATGCTGCCCCGCTATGTGCGGCTGCTGCCCGAACTGCCCAAGACTCCGACCAGCAAGGTGCTCAAGCATGAGTTGCGGCAGCAGGGCATCACCGTCGACACCTGGGACCGCGAGCGCGCCGGGGTGCAGGTGAAGGCCGATCGCCTCAGCACGACGACCTCCCAGCAAGGTGCCTGACCGGGCCTTTTGATGGCCCGAATTTCGATAGACCAGAACAAACGCTGACCAGACCCTCCTCCTGAAGTTCCCAGAGACGTTCCCCTAGAGACGAGACGACTGATGACCGACATTCAACGCGAGACCGCCCTGCAGCAGGCCTCGGTGCCCACGCTGCTGATGTGCCTCGCCCAGATCACCCGCGATCCCAAGTGGCTGCAGGAGCCTTTTCTTCCGAAGCGCGACATCTCCATCTTTGCTGAGCCTTCGGGCGGCCTGTCGCCGCAGGTACAGCAGCAGGTGCGCGACAGCCTGAGCGAGGTGCTCGATGAGCTCGCGGCCGGACAGCGCAGCCTGCCGCCCCTGCCCACCGAGGCCGAGATGGTCGAGATGATGAGCGTCTGTCTGGGCGAGCGTGTGCCGGCCGAATACGCGCCCATGGCCATGGAGGAAATGGGCTATCGCGACCGGCGTCTCGAGTGGCGTGCCCCGCCGCCGCGTGAGCGGCTAGAGCGCTTTCGAGTGCTGGTGATCGGCGCCGGCTTCACCGGTCTGTGTGCGGCGTATCGCCTGCGCGAAATGGGCTTTGCCTTCGATGTGGTCGACAAGAACGCCGAGCTCGGCGGCACCTGGTGGGAGAACACCTATCCCGAGGCCGGAGTCGATACGCCCAACCACTTCTATTCCTATTCCTTCTCGCCCAATACCGGATGGAGCAGCAACTACTCCAAGCGCGACGAGATGCTCGCCTATCAGCAACGGGTGGCCAACGAACTGTCGCTGCGGCCATTCATTGAGCTGGGCACCGAAGTGCTGGCCATGCACTGGCAGGAGGCGCAGGCCTGCTGGCGGGTGGAGTTGCGCAAAGCCGATGGCCGCGTATTGGTGCGCGACTATGGCGCGGTCATCACCTGCATGGGCTTTCTGAACAAGCCAAAGCTCAGTTCGATTCCGGGCATGGACAGTTTCGCAGGGCCGCACTGGCACTCCGCCCGCTGGCGTCACGATGTCTCGCTCGAGGGCAAGCGCGTGGGCGTGATCGGCACGGGGGCCAGCGCCATGCAGTTCCTGCGTACGGTGGCCGCGCAGGCGGCGCATGTCACGATCTTCCAGCGATCGCCGCAGTGGGCGCGGCCGCCCCAGGACTATCACGGCACGGTCAGCCCCGAGTCCAAATGGCTGCTGGAGCACATTCCCTACTACTACGCCTGGTATCGCTTCGGTCTGATGTGGCGCTTTGGTGATGGTCTGCTGCCCACGGTACGCCGCGATCCGGCCTGGCCCACGCCCGAGCGGTCGATGAACTACCGCAATGACCGTCAGCGCCAGCAGCTCACCGACCATCTGCTCAAAGAACTCGAGGGCCGGCCCGATCTGGTAGCCAAGTGCCTGCCCGACTACCCGCCCTATGGCAAGCGCATCCTCATCGACAACGGCTGGTATCAGGCCCTGCGACGTGACAATGTGTCCCTGATCACCGAGGCGGTGGACCATGTGACCCCCAATGCGATCGTGGACGCGAGCGGTGCACGCCACGAGGTGGACATCATCCTCGAGGCCACCGGCTTCGAGCCTGGCCGGCTGCTCGCGCCCATCGAGGTGCGCGGCCGCAATGGCATGCTGCTCTCTGATGTCATGGGTGACGATGATCCCCGCGCGCATCTGGGCATCACGATTCCCGGCTATCCGAATCTGTTCATCACCACCGGGCCCAATACCGGCCTCGCGCATGGCGGCAGCGCCATCTTCGTCTCTGAAGTGCAGGTGCGTTATGTCACGGCCATGCTGCGCGACATGATGGAGCAGGGGCTGCAGGCCGTGGAGGTCAAGCCGCCGGTGTACGAGGACTACAACCAGAGAGTGGATGCCGAGCACGCCGAGCTGGTCTGGGCGCACGGCGGCATGCGCAACTGGTATCGCAATGCCCGCGGCCGGGTGTTTGCGGTCATGCCCTGGCGGCTGGTCGATTACTGGCAGATGACCCGCGAGCCCCGGCTGGAAGAGTTCGAGACCCGGCCAGTCCGGGCCGCCTGAGAGGCGCTGTCAGCGCCCCGGGCCCTCGACCAGCACGCCCTCTTCGCGCAGGGCCTGCACCTCGGTCTCGCTCAGTCCCAGCGCAGCCAGCGCTGCGCCGCCCTGTTCGCCGATGCCCGCAAACTGCGCGCGTGGATCGTCGGCCTCGGGAAGCGCGACGCCCGGGATGCGCGGCCACAGGAAATCGCCCACGCCAGGCAGGCTCACCTGGGGTGCAGCCTGCACTGCCTGCACATGCGGATCGGCGGCCCACTGGCCCAGCGAGTTCACCGGGTTGGCGAGCGCACCCGCCGCGCTGATGCGCTGCACCCAGTCGGCGGTGTCGCGCTTGAGCAGGCAGGCCGCCACTTCGGCCTGCAGTACAGCCTGATGGTCTGCGCGGGTCTCGAAGCTTGCATAGCGCGGATCGGCCCGCAAGTCAGGGCGCTCCAGGGCATTGCAGACCGCCGTGAAGTGCTCCTCGTTGCTCAGGGCGATCGCGACCCAGCCGTCCTTGCTGCGATAAATCCCGGCTGGGGCATTGATCGCCTTGACCGGCCCGGTGGCAAGCGAGGCTTCGATCAGTTTTTGGCCCAGAAAGGCCGCGGCCGACTGCATCAGCGAGATGTCCAGGCGTTGGCCAGGGCCGCCTGCGAGGCGCGCATAGAGTGCCGCCGAGACCGCCTGAAAGGCGTACAGGCCGGTCAGGGTATCGACCACCAGAAAGCCGATGCGGTTGGGCTGTCCCTGCGCGTCGGGGTTGAGCGACATCATGCCGGAGTAGGCCTGGATCACGGTATCGGTGCCCGGGTCTTCACTGCGCGGGCCGCTCTGACCATAGCCGCTCACCGAGGCATAGATCAGACCGGGGCGCACCGATGACAGCGCCTCATAGCCCAGCCCGATGCGCGCAGCGACCCCAGGTCGAAAGCTCTCGAGCACCACATCACAATGACGCGCAATGCGCTGCAGTCCGGACGCAGCGGTGGGCTTGCGCAGATCAAGCACCACACTTTGCTTGCCGCGATTGCAGGCCAGCGACAGGCCGGTATGTTCGCCATGCCTTTTGCCGATGCCCCGGCTCCAGTCGCCCTGGGCCGGCTCGACCTTGACCACCGTGGCGCCGTGCTGAGCCAGCAGCATGGCGCAGTACGGACCGGCCAGCCCCTGGCTGGCATCGAGTACACGCAAGCCCTTGAAGGCAAGAACGGGTTGCTCAGGACTGGAATGCGTGCTCATGAAGGGGCTCCGTGCTGTGTGAGAATGAATTGACTCTGAACCTGTCGTGTACTGAAGGAATCGTCCGCATGAATGCCCGTCCTGCCCCCACCACCGCCATCTGCACCGCGGACGAAACCAGCATCACCATCCGCGGCAAGAGTCTGGTCCATGATCTGATGGGCGAGCTCAGCTTTACCGAGATGATGCTCTTTCAGCTCACCGGCCAAAAGCCGACCCGCAGTCAGACTGTGCTGCTCGACGCCGTGCTGGTCACGCTCATGGAGCATGGCTTCACGCCCAGTGCCATCGTCACACGGCTGATTTACGACTCGGCGCCTGAAGCACTGCAGTCGGCCGTGGCAGCGGGTCTGTTGGGCGTGGGCAGCACCTTTATTGGCACCATGGAGGGCTGTGCAGTGCTGATCGACGAAATGCTCGACGCGCCCGAGGGCGTGCAAGCCCGCGCTGCCGCCATTGCCACCCGCTTTCGGGAGCAGCGCAAGCCCCTGCATGGATTCGGGCATCCGTATCACAAGCCGGATGATCCGCGGCCGGCCCGGTTGTTTGAACTGGCCGCGCGCGAGGGCGTGCCGGGCCGACATATCGCGGCGCTCAAGGCCCTGTCTGTTGAAGTCGACCGGGTCTATGGACGGCACATCACCATCAATGCCACGGGTGCCATTGCCGCAGTCCTGGGCGAGATCGGTGTACCGCAGGCGATCATGCGTGGCATTGCGGTGGTGAGCCGCGCGGCGGGGCTGGTGGGTCACATTCTGGAAGAGCGCGAGCGGCCTGCCGCCCGCTTCATCTGGGATACCGTGGAGCACGGCATCGCCTATACCGGCGAGAAATGAGTGTCATGCCGGCCGGTCGCCTTGCAGCGTGATCCGGTGCATGACGCGCCGAAAGCCGTGATAGTCGTTGACGGGGTTGTGCTGCGTGCAGCGGTTGTCCCAGAGCGCCAATGAGCCTGCGGCCCAACTGAAGCGGCAGGTGAATTCCGGGCGGGTCAGATGCGTGCACAACATGGACAGGAGCGGTGCGGACTCCTCGGCCGTCCAGCCCACGAAGCGCTCGGTATGCGCGACATTGATGTAGAGCGAGCGCCGACCGGTCTCTGGATGCGTGCGTACCACCGGATGCTCAGCGACATAGACTTTTTTTGCATCGTCCCGGCCGTCGGAGCGAATGCGATCTTCGCGGGTCTTGGAGACATCGGCTTTGGCCGACGAACTCACCGCTTTCAGGCCATCCAGTACCGTACGCAAACCGGGTGAGAGCGCTTCATAAGCGGCCTGCATGTCTGCAAAGAGCGTGTCACCACCCCAGGGGGGCACCTCGCGCGCGAGCAGCATCGACGCCATCGGCGGGCACTCCAGATAGGTGGTGTCGGAGTGCCAGATGCCGCCGAAATTGACGGTCTCATGCTCGAGTTTCTTGACCTCGATGATCTCGGGGAAGCCAGGTAGGCCCTTGACGAAGGGATACTCCACCGGCACGCCGATGCTGCGCGCAAAGGCCATGTATTGCGCTTCGCTCAGAGGCTGGTCGCGAAAGAACAGCACCTTGTGCTGCAGCCACAGCGCCCGCAGTGCAGACGATTCGGCGTCGGTGAGCCCCAGGCTCAAATCAATGCCGAGCACTTCGGCACCTAGCGCACCGGCGATCCGGCGCACCGTCCAGGGGCTTGCAAGGGGGTCTGATGGCGCGTTCATGCGCGTCTCCGGGTCAGGTTCGCTACCGTGTTGTCGGAACGAGTATAGCCAGCGCCGTGCGATCATCCGGCTCATGAAATACAAGGTGCAGGAACTCACCCGGACGCAGTCGCTCACCATTCTGGGCGGCGCGGCAATCATGCTCAGCCTGGCCATGGGCATGCGTCAGAGCATGGGCATGCTTCAGCCGCATGTGGTGCGCGATCTGGGCATCACCGCAGCCGACTATTCTCTGGCCATCGCCATCCAGAACATGGTCTGGGGGCTCACCCAGCCTTTCACCGGGGCGCTGGTCGACCGCTTTGGTGCGCGTCCGGTGGCCCTGTTTGGTGCGCTGGTCTATCTGGCCGGACTGATCATCGCCTCGCAGGCCGATTCGGCCTGGATGATCACGCTGGGCATCGGCGTGTGTGTGGGCCTGGCCCTGTCCTGCACTGCCTCCAATCTGGCCATGAATGTCACCGCCCGCGCGGTCACGCCTGCACAACGCAGCGTGGCCATGGGTGCGGTCTCGGCTGCAGGATCGCTTGGCCTGGTGTTCGCCTCGCCACTGGCGCAGTCCATGATCTCGCTGGGTGGCTGGACGCTGGCGCTGATGGCCTTTTGCGCGCTGGCCGTGGTCATGATCCCCGCGGCGCTCGCCGCAGGTCGGGCGGATCAGGTCGAGGTCGAGCGCGATGACAACCGTCAGACCCTGAGTGATGCCATTCGCGAGGCTTTCGGCCACTCGGGCTATGTCACGCTGGCCATCGCGTTTTTCGTCTGTGGCCTGCAGCTGGTCTTCATCACTACGCACCTGCCCAGCTATCTCGACCTCTGCGGCCTACCGCCCTCCGTCACGGCCAGTGCACTCGCCCTTATTGGCCTGTTCAATGTGTTTGGCTCCTACCTTTTCGGCTGGCTGGGCGGGCGCTATCCCAAGCATCTGCTGCTGGGCGGGATCTACCTGCTGCGCTCGGCGATCATCACCGTCTACTTTCTGATCCCGCCCACGCCGCTCAATACCCTGATCTTTGCCGCGGCCATGGGCACGCTCTGGCTGGGTGTGGTGCCGCTGGTCAATGGCCTGGTGGTGCAGCTCTTCGGTCTGAAATTTATGGCCACGCTCACCGGCGTGGCGTTCTTCAGCCATCAGGTCGGCTCTTTC
>JBEELY010000134.1:0-3635 GCA_041167925.1 Pseudomonadota bacterium
TCGGACGCGTGATTCGCAAGCTGGCCGATGAGGGTCTTCAGGGGCAACGCATGGCTGTCCTGCTGTGTGAGCAGTACTACGACTTCGCTGAGGCCCTGGCCGATGCGTTTGTGGTGATGGAACGCGGCGCGGTGATTGCCTCAGGCCCCGGCCACGAAATGCAAACCAGGGATATCCGGCGCCTGGTGGCGATCTGAAGCGCAGGGCCGCGTGCCTGAGAGCCTGCATCCCTTGGGGCTATTGAAATCCCATGAGGACAACCAAGGTATATTTCAGGCCCAGAAGGGGAGTAGCTCCCACAGCATCTGAACCTTTTCAGGTGCAATGCGGGTTCATCGTCAGGACGAAGCCAGTGCACCTCACGAACTGGCTTCCGGTGAACCGGGCGCGTCAGACCGTGCGCCGAGCAAGACCTTCGGTCCATGTGGCTGTGCGTACTGCCGTTCATACGGATGCGTGCGGCTACACTGATTGAATTCGTCTGGAGCGCTTCATGGAATTTCTCTCTACCGCCTGGTGGTCAGCACTGCTGGCTATTATCCTCATCGATCTGGTGCTTGCCGGCGATAACGCGATCGTGATCGCGCTTGCCGCACGAAGCCTGCCGCCAAACCTGCAGCGCAAGGCCATCATCTGGGGTACGGTGGGAGCCATTGCGGTGCGCAGCCTCATGACCCTGATCGTGGTCTGGCTCCTCAAGATTCCGGGCCTGATGCTCGCTGGCGGCCTTGGCCTGCTCTGGATCGCCTACAAGCTGCTGGTCTCAGACGAAGGCGAAGGCCATGATGGACCCGCAGCCAGTACCTTCTGGGGCGCCATGAAGACCATCGTCGTGGCCGATGCCCTGATGGGCATCGACAATGTGCTGGGCGTAGCCGGCGCTGCGCATGGCGCGATGGATCTGGTGGTGCTGGGTCTGCTGATCAGCGTGCCGATCGTGGTGTTTGGAAGCACCGTGGTGCTCAAATTGGTTGAACGCTTCCCGATCATCATCCAGATCGGCGCGGGCGTGCTGGCCTTCACTGCAGCGCAAATGATCATCGGTGAAAAGCTGCTCAATCCCTGGATCGAGCCGCTCGGCATGGGCAAATACGCGGTCCACGTGGTGGCCATCATTCTGGTGCTTGGCCTGGGTGCGCTGGCTGCGCGTCGCAAACCAGCTGACGCGCAGTCTCACTGACTATCGGCGCGTCGGCTCATTAAGTTCCGACGCGTCGCCTCAATGAGTCCGATGCGCGGGCTTACTCGCGGGCTTATTGCGAATAGCTCGGATCAATCCTGTCGAGCCTGCGCAGCAGCGAGGGCCACTCCATCAGCCCAAAGCGTCTGCTGCCCTTGCCGGTGAAAAGTTCGTTGGTGTATCGAACTGATTCGGCGCTGGGCATGGACAGTTCGGTATTGCAGGACAGGGTCATGACCTGCAACTGACAGGCGCGCTCCAGTCGGTACATGTTGTTGAAGCACTCGGCGACGCTCGCACCCACCGTCAATAAGCCATGGTTTCGCAGCACCAGAGCCTCACGCTGCCCGAGGCTTTGCACCAGACGCTCGCGCTCATCCATGCGAACAGCGATGCCTTCGAAGTCGTGATAGCCGATATCGGCAAAGCGCATCGAAGATTGCGCGATCGGCAAGATGCCGCATTTCATGGCCGAGACCGCCATGCCAGCGAGCGAATGCGTATGAATGATGCAGTCCACGTCGTGACGCGCTGCGTGAATGGCGCTGTGGATCACAAATCCGGCCCGGTTCACGCCGTAGTCCGTGGCGTTGAACAGCACATTGCCCTCGAGGTCGATGCGCAACATCGATGATGCAGTCATCTCCTCGTAGAGCATGCCGTAGGGGTTGATCAGGAATTCATTGTGCGAACCCGGCACGCGCACCGAGATGTGGTTAGCCACCATCTCGGTCAGGCCCTCCAGGGCGATCAGCCGGTAGCAGGCCGCAAGATCGACCCGGGCCTGCCATTCCTCGGCACTGACCTGCTCACGGACGGGTTTGCTGATCATCAGGGCGGGTGCATTCATCGTGGCTCTCCTGGCGAATGAAGTCGGTGCAGTCTAGGCGTTGGGATGCACCGTGTCCAAACCGGGCTCGCGCGGCCGGTCCGGATTCGACACCACAGCAAGCCATGAATTAAAGTCGCCTGCGCTGAACAGACTCATCAGGATCGTCGATGCTTGCACTGGCCGGATACGCCGAACGCCTTTCTGCCCGACCGGGCGAAACCCTGCGATTTCATGTCAGCCATGCCAGCGGCGGGCCGCTGCGCGCCTGGGTGGTTCGGGTGCTATGTGCCGACCCCAATCCGGCAATTGGTGGCGTGCAGTGCGAGCCCGTGGATCTGCCCGTGCGCATGCTTGCGCAAGCGCAAGCCCAGACCGTTCCAAGCGGCTCGTATGCCGTGCTGGGAGATGAGCAACTCCTCGAGCCCTGCAGGGCCCAAGGCAGCCTCAGTTTGCGTTTGTGGGCTCAGCCCACCCTCGTGCTGGGCCGCCGTCAGGTGCTGCTGTCCTGGCAGAACGACCGTGGTGAGGGGCTGACACTCGAACTCACCGCGCAGGCGCGCGTGTGCGTTCGACTCGGCACCGAGGCCGGAGAAACCCGACTCGAATCGACCAACCCCCTGCCCTTGCATGCCTGGTCCTGCATCCGGGTGAGCGTCGATCTTGCCAAGCACACCCTCAGCCTGTCCACTGATGATCGCCGCATCGACACCGTGCTCGAAGGCAGCGCCCATGCCATCACGACGGGCCGCCGTCTGAGTCTGGCCAGTGCCAGCGACCAGGCGCCAGTTGATGTGTTCAATGGCCGCTTGGAAGGGCTATCGATCTGGGCAAGCCCCTCGCCAGAAAGCGGTACAGAGCTGTTGGTGGCAGCCTGGGATTTCTCGCGTCAGGTCCATACCCAGGCCGTGATCGACACCAGCCCGCGAGGACAGCATGGCAGCCTGTTCAACACCCCCACCCGAGCCGTACGCGGCGTGCGTTGGACCGGTGAGGAGCACTGCTTCCGGCATGCCCCAGCGCATTACGCCGCCATTCATTTTCATGAAGATGATCTGGATGACTGCCGATGGCCGGCCACGCATGAGATCGCCATACCAGACCACCTGCGCTCAGATGCTTATGCACTGATGCTGGAAGCCGGCGATGCGCGCGAGAACATTCCCTTCTTCGTGGTGCCGCGAGCCGGGTACGCACGATCGCGTATTGCCGTGCTGGTGTCGACCTTCACGTACACGGTCTATGGCAACCATGCCAGGCCGGAGTGGATGCACGATGCCCGCTGGCGTGAGGCACACATTGCGCAAACCCGCGATTGGCAGGCCTATCCCCACAACCCGGGCGAGCACCGTGACTACGGTCTTTCGACCTACAACGTTCATACCGATGGCTCAGGCATCGGTCTGGTGAGCTGGCGCCGGCCCATGCTCAACATGCGGCTGGGCTATCTCACCTATCCCTATCCGCAGATTCGCGGCTCGGGGCTGCGCCACTATCCGGCGGATAGCCATCTGCTGATGTGGATGGCCCATCAAGGGCATGAAGTCGACCTGATCACCGATGCCGAGCTGCATGCCGAAGGTGAGGCGCTGCTCTCGTCGTACAAGGTGGTGGTCACCGGATCGC
>JBEELY010000164.1:0-2708 GCA_041167925.1 Pseudomonadota bacterium
TCTATTTCTTGCCGACATGTTGTTGAACGACGTCCATTCCCAGCTCAACCCAACCTCTGTGACCGATGTGGTGCGGCCCACTACACTGGAGGCTTTATGTGAGGTGGTGAAACAAGCTACCCTTGAAGGGGTCTCTTTGTCGGTGTCCGGTGCCCGGCACGCGATGGGTGGCCAGCAGTTCGCAACAGGGCAGCGCCATGTGGACATGACGGGTTTGCACCAAGTATTGCATGCCGATGCGACTCTGGGGTTGTTGCGAATCGAAGCCGGAGCCAATTGGCATCACATCATCGCTGCCAGCCATCAAATGCCCGCTCCCAGTGGCGGCACCTGGGCCATACGCCAGAAACAGACCGGCGTTGATGAGGTGACTTTGGGCGGGTCAATTTCCGCCAACGCCCATGGCCGGGGTTTGTTGATGCAGCCTCTGGGTGCCGACATTGAGGATCTCACCTTGGTGGATGCGCAGGGTGAGGTGCGGCTCTGTAGCCGTACTCAAAACGCCGAGCTATTCTCATTGGTGGTCGGCGGCTACGGCCTCTTTGGTTTGATCTACGCCGCTACCTTGCGCCTGGCGCACCGCCAGAGGGTGCGTCGCATGGTGGATGTCCTCGACCTGACGGATGCGATGAATGCGGTCTACCGGCGCGTAGATGATGATTGTCTGTACGGCGACTTCCAGTTCGTGATCGACCCGCACGACGATACCTTCCTGCAGCGCGGGGTGTTCGCTTGCTACAAGCCCACGTCCGAGGTTGAAGCCCCCGGCACTGTCAATGCCGACCTTCAGCCCGAGGTCTGGCTGCAGTTACTCAAGCTGGCGCACGACGACAAGGCCAAGGCCTTCAAACTGTACTCCCAGCATTACCTCGGCACGCATGGCCAGTGTTATTGGGCCGACACGATGCAGCTGAGTACTTACATCCCGAGTTACGCCGATTACCTAGAACGCGCCAGCCCCGCGGACCAACCGGCCGGGCCCAAGCAAACCCTGGTGATCGGTGAGCTCTATGTGCCGCGAGATCAAATTGCCGCGTTCATGACGCAGGCCGCCCGCGTGCTGAAAACGCACGGCGTGGAAGTGATCTACGGCACCATCCGGGCCATCTTGAAAGACGACACGAGCTTCTTGCCTTGGGCCAAAGACGACTTCGCCTGCGTGATCTTCAACCTAAGGACAGTCCATACCGACGAAGGAAAGGCCCGCACGGCCGAGGCCTTCCGCGGCCTGATCGATGCAGCCTTGGTCTTGGGCGGCAGCTATTTCCTCACCTACCACCGCTACGCCACCCGTGCGCAGGTGGTGCAGGCCTATCCCCAGTTCGGAGCCTTCCTGAAGCGCAAGCGGCACTTCGATCCACAGGAGCGTTTCACGAGCGATTGGTACCGCCATCATGTGGCGCTGATGGGTCGGCAGCCATGAAGGCGACGGAGGCCAGCACCACGGCTAAGGTAATCGCAGCCAGTACCGTGCTGCTGGCAAGTCGAGCGGAAGACCGTGCTCTCGTGCCCGCCGGCGCGGCTGAGTTGTCCCGGCATTTCCTTTCGACCAGCTGGGCTGACCGCTGCCTGAGTCGCAGCGTCAGCAGTCCCTGGACGCGCTGGTTTTGGCGCGGCTTAGAGCGCCTGACTCACCCCGGCATCATGCGCCACTACCTGCTTCGTAAAGGGTGGATCGAGGCGCAGTGTCGCTTGGCCTTACAGCAAGGGGTTGGCCGGGTGATCATCATCGGAGCAGGCCTGGACACCTTAGCCCTGCGGTTGGCGTCACATTACCCCGACGTGGATTGGTTGGAGATTGATCACCCGGCCACCCAAGACTTCAAACGCCGCGGGCTGGCTCATGCCGGCGTGCAGTTGCCTGGGAACTTGACGCTGCTCAGCGTTGATCTGTCGACCGCCCCCTTGCCCGCCGACTTGATGAAGGACGCCCGCCCCACCTTGGTGGTGATCGAAGGCGTTCTGATGTACCTGAAAGAGGCCGAGGTGGCCGCTTTGCTGCGCGACCAGGTCCGCACCTTGTCGGTGGCACCCGTGCGGCTGATCTTCAGCCACATGGTGCGTTGGCCACACGGGCGAGCCGGTTTTCGCCCTACCAGTTGGTGGGTCGACCGCTGGCTCGATTGGCGGGACGAACCTTTCCAGTGGACGATGTCTCCTGGTACACTCGAGCCTTGGTTGCAGGGCTTGGGGTTCGAGTTGCTGCGTCAGGCCGAGCCGCCGTTCACCACGGAAGCCGCCGAACCTCAGGATGGTTTAAAAGGCGAGAACTTGGTGATGTGCGTGGCCAAGCATAGGTTGGCCTGACCCCATCATGTCTCGTGCGCATTCAGGTCTCCCGGTGTCAACTTGCCCGCATGCCAGCTTGCCCCCTCGAAGGCTCCGTCTTCGCGCCCACATAGGCTTACCATCCCCCGTCACGAATTCTTCAGCGTGGACGCGGGAGCGTTAATTGAATAAAAAGACACCTACTCCCCCACTCATGTTCCGCTCAAGCCGTATCCGAAACCTGCTGACTCTAACCGCGATAGCCGCGAGTCTATGTTTGCCCTCGCAAGGGGCGTCGCTGCCGTCAGAGAAAGATCGACGCATTAGCAATCCCCCCGCAGCCCTAAAAAGCATTGGATGGCCGCGGCTATACAAGTACACCAAGTACTTTAACGCAAAAACGTACGACGTCCATATTCTTGGCACGACTGAGGTCAGTG
>JBEELY010000199.1:0-7537 GCA_041167925.1 Pseudomonadota bacterium
TCGATCAGGGCATCGAAGCGGGCCATGCCATTGCGTCGGGCCACGATCGCGTATTCCACCAGCAGGATGGAGTTTTTGGTGACGATGCCCATGAGCATCAGCAGCCCGATCAGCGAGGGCATGGAAAAACTCTTGTCGGTGGCAAGCAGCGCCACGAAGGCGCCCCCGATCGACAGGGGCAGGGCGGCCAGAATGGTCACCGGCTGCATGAAGTCCTTGAAGAGCAGCACCAGCACCATGTAGATGCAGAGCACCCCGATGGTCATGGCCAGCCCAAAGCTTGCAAACAGGGCCTGCATCTCCTGGGCGTCGCCGAGTTCGGCCACCTTTACGCCTGCGGGCAGGTTCTTCACGCTGGGCAGGGCCATGGCTTCGGCATTGACCGCGCCGATCTCGCGCCCGGCGAGCTCCACCTCAAGGGTCACGTTGCGGCTGCGGTTGAGCCGGTCGATCTGCGCCGGCCCGCTGTCGATTCGGATCTCGGCCACCTGCGCAAGCCGCACCGGGCCGTTCTTTCCGGGTACCGTGAGTCGGCCGAGGGCATCGAGGTCGGCACGCACCGCATCGGGCAGCTTGATGCGAATGGGCACCTGCCGCTCGCTCAGATTGAGCTTGGGCAGGTTGACGTCGTAATCGCCCGCGGTGGCCACCCGCACGGTCTCGGCCAGCGCGGCCGCGGTCACGCCCAGATCGGCCGCACGCGCGAAGTCGGGCTGCACGATGATTTCGGGGCGCACCAGGCTTGCGCTCGAGCTCACATTGCCGATGTCGGGCAGGGTGCGCAGCTCGCGCTCCACAGCCTGTGCCGCCTGCTGCAGGGCCAGGGCATCGTCGCTGCGCAAGACCAGCTGCATCTTCACGCCCGTGTCCTGCGAGCCCACCGTCAGGCGCACGCCGGGCACATCGGCCAGACGCTGGCGGATTTCGCTCTCGACCTTCTGCTGGGTGCGGTCGCGTTCGGTGCGATGCGACAGCAGCACGGTGAGCACGGCCTTGCGCGCTTCAGGCGCGGCACCCACCGCAAACACATCGCCCGAGGCGCCACCGCCCACCGAGCTGAACACGCGCCGTACATCGGGCATGTCCTGCAGGCGCGCACGTACGCCTTCGGCGGCCTGCAGGGTCTGGGCGAGCGTGCTGCCCGGTGCGAGCTCCACGCTCACCTGGGTCTGCGCACGATCGGCCGGAGGCACGAAGCCCTTGGGCAGCAGCGGCACCAGCGCAATCGATCCGGCAAAAAAGGCAAACGACATCAGTGCTGTCAGCAGACGATGATTCAGACTCCATCGCACCGCCCGCAGGTAGATGCGCATGACCGCGGAGTCGGGCGCGCCCGATGCATCGAGTGCTCCGGTCTTGGGCTTGAGCAGATAGGCCGCCATCATGGGTGTGAGCAACCGGGCCACCACCAGTGAGGCCATGATGGCCAACACGGCCGTCCAGCCGAACTGCTTGAAGAACTTGCCAGGCACACCGGCCATGAAGGCGGTCGGCAAAAACACCGCCACCAGCGCGAAGGTGGTGGCGACTACCGCCAGTCCGATCTCGTCGGCGGCTTCGAGTGCCGCCTGAAAGGGCGTCTTGCCCATGTGCAGATGGCGTTCGATATTCTCGATCTCCACGATCGCGTCATCGACCAAAATGCCCACCACCAGCGCCATGGATAGCAGGGTGACGGTATTGAGCGTAAAGCCGAAGAGCGCAATGCCCAGGAAAGCCGGAATGACCGACAAGGGCAGGGCCGCCGCACTCACCAGCGTGGCACGCCAGTCGCGCAAAAAGGCCCAGACCACGATGATCGCCAGCAGCGCGCCTTCGTAGAGCAGGTTCATCGAGCCTTGAAAGTCGTCTTCCACGGCACGGGTGTTATCGATGGCCTCGGTAAAGACCACGTTCGGATGCGCGGCCTTGAGTTCTGCAAAGGCTTCCCGTACACCGCGGGCGACATCAATTTCGCCCGCTCCGCGGTTACGCATCACCTCCACGGCCACCACCGGTTTGCCATCGAGCAGCGCCAGCGCGCGGGGCTCGGCCACCGTATCCGTGATGCGGGCCACCTGGCCCAGGCGCAGACTGCGACCATCGGGCAGGGGCAGATCCAGCGCTTCAAGCTCATCGGCACTGCGTGCAGTGGCAATCGTGCGTACGGCCTGTTCCAGACCGCCCACATCGCCGCGGCCCCCCGGGGCTTCAAGCTGCACTTGCCGCAGCCGACGCGAGACGTCGGCCGCAGTGACCCGCAGCGCGGCCATGCGATCGGCATCCAATTCGATCTGCACTTCGCGGGTGACACCGCCCAGGCGCTTGACCAGACCCACGCCCGGAACTCGCAACAGTCGGCGCGCCACCGTGTTGTCGACAAACCAGGACACCGCCTCGGCATCAAGCCGGTCGCTGGCCACGGTGGTGGTAATGACGGGCCGGCCGGCCGTGCTGGCCTTGGTGACCGCCGGATCGCGCAGATCGGCGGGCAGATCAGCGCGGATGCGGCTCACTGCATCGCGCACCTCGTTCACGGCTTCGGCGCCGTTTTTCTCGAGCACGAACTCCACCGTGACCGAGACCTGGCCATCGAGGATGCGCGTAAAAATGTTCTTCACGCCCTGCAGGGGCGCCACGCTGTTTTCAATCTTGCGCGCCACCTCGGTCTCGAGCTGTGCGGGTGCCGCGCCGGGCAGGCTGGCATCCACCGTCACGATAGGCAGCTCGATGTCCGGAAAGTCCTGGACCGGCATGACCTTGTAGGCGATCAGGCCGGCGAGCGTGAGCAGAATGAACAGCAGAACCGCCGGAATCGGATTGCGAATTGAAAGCGCGGAAAAATTCACTTCGCGCCCGCCTGAACCGAGACCAGATCACCGTCGTTCAGAAACGCTGCGCCCTGCGCGACCAGGGCATCTCCCGCCTTGACCCCCTCCAGGATTTCAACGCGCTCGCCGCTGCGCTGGCCGGTCTTGACCTTGACCTGGGCCACGCGCTCGCCCTGCACGCGGAACACATAGGCAAAGCCGTCGCGCATCACCAGGGCGGCCTGCGGCACGGTGAGTGCCTGACGGCTGCCGATACGGAACTCACCCCGCGCAAACTGGCCGGGCCGCGCGCCACTGCCTGCCGGCAGATCGACATGCACCAATGCGTTGCGACTGTTCGCATCGATCTGTGGGGCGATTAGCCGCACAGTGCCCGTGAGGGGTGCGCTGCCTGCCGGCTGCAGGCTGACCTTCTGTCCAACCCGGATACGAGCGAGTTCATTGGCAGTGACCTCGGCACGCCACTCAAGTCGGCCGCCCCGAATCAGACGAAACAGCTCCTGCCCCGGGTTGACCACTGCGCCGAGCACGGCCTGGCGGGACACGATCTGGCCGTCATCGGGGGACCGGACTTCGGTATTGCGAAGGCGCAGCTGCTGGGTATCGACCTGCGTGCGCGCCGTCTGCACACGGGCTTCAGACAGCGCGATGCGGGCCTGGGCGGCCTGATCGGTCAGCTTGAACTGCGCGAGCTGCTGATCGCTGTAGGCACCGCTGCCCTCGACCTTGCGTGCGCGCTCGGCATTGGCTGCGGCGTCCGCCGCCTGTAGCTTCGCCTCCGCGAGTGCGGCGCTGGCCTCGGCCAGAGCAGCCTGCGCTGCAGCCAGATCATGTCGGACCTGGGCGGCATCGAGTGTGGCCAGCACCTGGCCCCGGGCCACCCGCTGCCCGATGTCGGCCTGCAAGTCGGTAATGCGCGCCCCGGCCAGTTCTGCGCCCACCACGGCTTCCTGCCACGCCGCAATCGACCCGTTGGCGATCAGCATGTCGCCCAGGTCTCCGCCGGTGGGTTGCACCGTGGTCACGACCAATGCCGGCCGTGCCTTGCCCGCCGCAGGCGCGCTTTGGGTGCCTTGGGCGCTCTGAGCCAGTGCGGGTGTCATCAGAAGGTCACCCAACCGGTCGACCTGTATCGTGCCAAGCACCAGAAGGGCGAGCAGGCTCAAGAGGCGGGCCCGGCCGGCCGGCCGGGTTGGGCGGGTCGGGTCTGTCGGGCGAACCACGTGCCGTGGCGTGTATCGATTATGCAGTCTCATGAGGTCATCCCTTGCTGGCCGGCGGAGCGGTCTGGCCCGTGGCTGGCGGCTGCCAGCCTCCTCCCAGGGCGCGGTAGAGCTGCAGCCAGGCAGCCAGTTGTTCGCGATGCAGGGCAAGCTGCGCCCCATCCACAGCAATCAGTCCCCGTTCGGCCTCGTCGCGCTCCAGGGCACTGGCCAGGCCGGCCGCCTGCCGTGCTGCCACAGCGTCAAGCACGCTCTGCTGTGCACGGCGTGTTGCATCGAGTGAGGGCTGGCGGTCGGCCGCACCGCGCCCGCGCAGCAGGGCTTCTTCAACCTCCTGCACCGCACGTCGTGCGGTCTCACGGTACCGAACCTCGGCGGCTGCATAGGCCACGCGAGCGACTTCTTCGTTGGCTGCACGCTTGCCGCCATCGAGCACCGGCAGGCTCAGGGCCGGGCCGATCGACCAGGTCAGCAGCGTGGTGGACACGCCCCCGGCGGCCAGCAGCAGCGGGCCGATGCTGCCGTTCAGGCTCAGACGGGGATAGCGTTCGGCCCTTGCAGCGCCCAGATCGGCGCTGGCCGCAGCCACTGCTTTTTCGGCGGCCGCAACGTCGGGCCGCTGCGTGAGCAGCGACGCAGCGAGTTCACGCACTTCAATGTTGCGCGGACGGGGCAGTCGTCCGGCCCCCGCCTGCAGTTGCTGACGAAGCGCGGCAACGTCCTTCGCGGTCAGCACGCCCAGCGATTGCACAAAGGCCTCGCAGTCGGTGGCTTGGGCCACCAGGCGCTGCTGGGCATCGGCCTGGGCCGAGCGCGCTTGCGCGAGTTGCACGGGGGCAGCGAGTCCGGCCTGGACCGCGCCTTCAAGCGCGCGCGCTGTCTTGCTGCGTGACTCCGATTCGCGTTGCGCCAGCGTTTTCTGGGCTTCGCAGAAGCGGAACTGCAGATAGGCGGCGGCGGTCTCGGCCGCCAGCGCAACCTGCAGGGCGTCGCGCTGCGCCTGCTCGCCATCGAGCCGTGCGAGCGCCGCATCGCGACTGTGAGCCACCCGACCGAAGAGGTCGATCTCCCAGCTCGCGGGCAGCGTCAGGCTGACCTGATTGGCCGTGATCACGCCCGCGCCGATCTGCACGGTGCCGCGCTGCGCGCCCGCATTGACGCCGACAGAGGGCGTAAGTGACGCCCCTGCGGCGACCGCCGCTGCCCGGGCCTGCTCGATGCGCAGGCCTGCCTGCGCGATGTTGGCACTGTGGGTCTGGGCGTCCTGGATCAGCGCCGACAACACCGGATCGTTCCATTGCGCCCACCATCGACTCATGCCATCCAGGGGCTGCGCCTGCGCGACTCTGAGACTCGCGCACAGACCAAGCAGGGCAAGCACAAGCACGCCGAATCGCAGGCTCAGGGACATGGAGGAAGCTGGATGTGTTGTTGGTCGCCGAATGATCGCATGCGCCAGCACCAGGCTTGTGACAACACCTCAAGCAGATGAGGCCAAGCTGAACAAGATGGCTTCAGCGTTGCGGGTTTGCCGCAGGCGTTGCGCTCCATCCGCCGCCCACCACCCGATACAGATGGATCCAGGCCATGGCCTGTTCGAGCCAGGCCTCCTTCGATCGGGCCTGTGCGGCGAGCAGTGCAGACACGCCCTGTTCAGCCTCCCGTGCCGCCTCTCTCGCGCGCGAACGCAACTCAGAAGCCGCGGCCAGGTAGTCCGCCTGGCGCGCCTCCAGCACCGCCTGCATGCGTTGGGCATCAAACGGTGGCATCGTCTGTGTCGGCCCGACGATTTCTTGCTCTGTCACCGTACCGGTCGCGCCAGCGCGATCGGACCCGATCTCTCCCAGCAGTTGCAAGCGAGGATGCCGTTGCACTTCTGCCCGGGCAATCTCGATGCGGGCTCGCTCGACATCGAGCATGGCTGCCGCCACGTCGGGCCGCTGCTCTAGCCAGCGTGTGCGCAGACGCGAGGTGTTCAGCCGGGGCGGGTTGGGCGGGGTCATGCTGCGTGCCAGCAGCCGCTCGCTCAGGCCCTCCATCGACAGGCCTGTGAGCATGGACAGCGCGCGTAGACGCGTCGAGCAATCGCTTTTCTTTTGTCGGCAATACAGCCATCCGACGTACTGCTCGGCGGTTTCTGCCGCAATGGCTACCCTGGCCGGATGCCAGTCGGCATCGGCCATCAGCCCGCCCGGCGCAGGCTGTGTGCCGCCATGGGCTGCATCAGCAATGCTGGCCTCCCAGCTGGCCGAGTCTGCGCGCCATGCCGGCCGCTCCGGCGGCAGGAGGTCATGCACCCGCGCAATCGATTGCAGGCTGCTCTTGAGCGTGGGCTGCGCGTTCTGCGCAGCGTCGATCAGGGCAACAAGCAGCGGGTCGTTCCATTGGCCCCACCATTGCAGCAGACGCGCCTTCTGGCCGGCATGCGCCAGGGCGGGCTGCCAGCGCGAGGGCGCTACTGCTGCTGCAGAAACTCCATGATCTGCCGACCGTACGGTATCCGGGGCCCTGAGCGATGGCGTGCCTGTCGCCGGGGCATTGGGCGTTTGACCTCCAGCCCCCTGCTGGGCCTGCGCTGTGCAGAAGGGGGCAAGCAGGCCAGCTAGTCCGAGGGCAAGGATCTGCGCCAGTGCAAGATGCTGCGCCATTGCCAGGCACTGGCTCCGCGTTCGATTCAGTACACCAGCGTTCATCGTGTCTGGCGCAGCGGCCGGAAAAATTCGGTGATCTCGTGCGCGAGCGCCTCGGGCTGCTCGAGCGCTGCAAAGTGTCCGCCCCGGGGCAGGGTGCTCCAGCGGCGCAGGTCAGTGTAGACCTTCTGCGCAAACGAACGCGGCGGATGCAGGATTTCAGCCGGAAATTCGGCATAGCCAGTGGGCACATCAATCGTGGTCGATCGCATCGGCCAGGGCGCATGCATGCGGTCCCAGTAGGGCCAGAAGGACGAGCCGATCGCACCGCTGAACCAGTACAGGCTAATGTTGGCGAGCATGGTGTCCAGTGACAGGGCCTCGCGTGGATCGGCCTTGCAATCGGTCCAGGCATGAAACTTCTCGAAGATCCAGGCGGCGAGCCCAGCGGGCGAATCCGTGAGCGCATAGGCCAGGGTCTGCGGCTTGGTGCCCTGGATCCACTGATAGCCCATCTCATTGTTGCGAAAAGCCTCGAGCTCCTTGAAATACGCGCGCTCGGCTTCGCTCGGCGCGTCGGTCGAGATGGCATCGCGTCGCAAAGGCATGAGATTCAGGTGGATGCCGACCATCGATTCCGGATGATCGGCTCCCAGGCAGGCCGTAATAAAGCTGCCCCAGTCGCCGCCCTGGGCCCCGAAGCGCTCATGGCCCAGCACCTGAGTCATAAGCGTGTGAAAGGTTTGTGCGATCCGGGCCAGACCAAAGCGCTCCTGACCCGGTACAAACGACAGCCCATAGCCCGGCAGCGAGGGTGCGATCACTTCGAAGGCGTCGGCCGGATCGCCGCCAAAGGCGGCCGGATCGGTCAGTC